>JACZVB010000232.1 GCA_022572865.1 Chloroflexota bacterium
GCGATGACTATCGCCGGCTCGGATTCGGGGGCCGGGGCCGGGATTCAGGCCGACCTCAAGACCTTTGCAGCCCTGGGGGTCTACGGCACCTCGGTGATCACCGCCATCACCGCCCAGAACACCCTCAAAGTCGTCCAGGTGCTGGAGCTGCCCCCAGACCTCATCGCAGCCCAGATAGACGCCGTGATGTCGGACATCGGGGCCGATGCCGCTAAGACAGGGATGCTGGCCAACTCCGAGATCATAGGCGTGGTCGCGGAGAGGGTCAGAAGCCTGGGGATACCCAACCTGGTGGTGGACCCGGTGATGGTGGCCAAGAGCGGAGACCGGCTCCTCCAGGAGCAAGCCGTCCAAGCCTTAAGGGAAGACCTGCTGCCCCTGGCCACGGTGGTAACCCCCAACATCCCCGAGGCCGAGGTCCTAGTGGGCTACGGCATCGAGTCCATGGACGACATCCACAGGGCGGCCAGGGAGATAGCACGAATGGGGCCGGCAAACGTGGTGATCAAGGGTGGGCACCGGCAGGGCCCCGCCACCGACCTTCTCTACTCCGAGGGGCTGGTGCGGGAGTTCACCTCGCCAAGGGTAGAAACTAAGAATACCCACGGGACGGGGTGTACCTTTGCCTCAGCCATAGCGGCCTATCTGGCCATGGGGAGGTCGGTGGAGCAGGCGGTGTATCACGCCAAGGAGTACGTCACCGAGGCGATAAAGGCGGCTTATCCTCTGGGCCGGGGCCACGGGCCCGTGCACCACTTCTATAAATGGTGGGAGCAATAAAAAGGGCGATCAAGAGATAACTCTGTCTTTCTGACTCTGCTTTTATCGGGGGAAGAATCTAGCCCCCACCCCGGATTCTTCGTCGCCCTCCCGACTACGTCGGGATCGGGGCTTCTCGGAATGACGGATACCGGCGTTAGACAGCCATACCCTCGTTGGCTATAATCTAAAGGACGGCTATCAGATCAGTCACGGAGGCGACACCTGAGGGTCAAGACCCGGTTTTTTGCTGTTTATCGAGAGATGGCGGGACGGAAGGAGCAGGAGGTGGACCTGGAAGACGGGACCACCGCCGCAGGCCTCGTCCAGCGCCTTGGGGAACAGCACTCGGGCCTGTTCAAAGACCTGAAGAGCCTGGTGGTGGCCGTCAACGGCGAGTACGTGTCCATGGACCACGCCCTCAAGGATGGGGATGAGGTAGCCCTCATTCCTCCAGTGAGCGGAGGCCGGCGATGATAGTGATAACCGAGAAGCCCCTGGTACCCGAGGAATTCATCTCGAAGATCAGCGGGAAGCATAACGGCGCCCTGGCAGTGTTCATGGGAACGGTACGGGACTTCGTGGGGGACACGCGCCTGGCCTACATGGAGTACGACGCATACAAGGAGATGGCCGAAAAGAAGCTGGCCGAGATCGTGAAGGAGGCCGAGGCCCGCTGGGAAACCAGGGACATAGCCGTGGCCCACAGGATCGGGCGGCTGGAGTTGAAGGAGATCAGCGTCATAGTGGCCGTGGGCACGCCCCACAGGGCCGAGGCCTTCGAGGCGTGCCGTTTCATCATCGACAACATAAAAGAGCGGGTCCCCATCTGGAAGAAGGAGATCGACGAGCAGGGCCGGGGCGAGTGGGTAGAGGGGTGTGTGCCCTCCGTGAAAGAGCCCGCGCCCGGATAGCGGAGGGATCGCATAGAGGCCTAGTGCGGGCGCCTGCTAAGCGCTTATCTGGGGAAACCTGGATCGTGGGTTCGAATCCCACTCCCTCCGCCATTATTATCGCCCTGCATAAGCCGGCCTGCCCTCGGGCCTGAGAGGCGGTATCAGACCAGGACAATGAGAGCCGATTTGGATGTAAACGGGCTCATGGATAGATCAGCCCTTCTCGTTATCGACATGCAGCACGACTTCCTCGATCCCGACGCCCCCTACCCCTGCAAGGACACCGGGAAGGTCATCAGCAACGTCGCCCTGGTGACCGACAGGCTGAGGGCACGGGGTGTGCCCGTGATATACACCCGGGAGATGCACCGCAGGGACGGGGTGGACAGGGGCCGGGAAGCAGACGGGGAGCCCCTCCACTGCATAGAGGGGACCCGGGGCATGGAGATCGTGCCCCAGGTCAGTCCTCGGGACGGCGACTACATCATAGACAAGCGAAGGTTTAGCTGCTTCTTCCAGACGGACCTGCTGGGCCTGCTGAAGGGCCTGGGGACCGAGCTTATCTTCGTTACCGGTGGCACGGCCAACGCCTGCGCCCTGTGTACCGTGATCGATGCCTACCAGCACGACTTTCACACAATCACCATCCAGGACTGCATCTTCAGCAAAGCCGGCACCCTCAACGACGAGAATTTCAGAGACCTCATGGGTCTCTACCGCTTCTACTCCAACCCGATGCCCTTGAAGGAGTTCCTGGGCCGCCTGGAGGACCAACCGAATGGCTAGCTATCACATCTGGACGGTGGGATGCCAGATGAACGAGGCCGACTCGGAGAGGCTGGCCAGCGCCCTGGAGCAGTTGGGCTGTTCCCGTTCTCCCAAGATTGACGATGCCGATATCATCGTCCTCAACAGCTGCGTGGTGCGCCAGGGGGTGGAGGACAAGGTAGCGGGGCGGCTGGACTCCCTCAAGCCCCTGAAGAGGAGCGACCCGGAACGGATCATCACCCTGATGGGCTGCATGGTCGGGCCCAGGGCCGAGGAGCTGAAGAAGCGCTTTCCCCACGTGGACCTGTTTTTGAGGCCCCAGGCCTATGACCCGCTCCTGGACATGGTGGCCCAGAGGGAGGGCACCTGCCTGGACAGCCTCGGGCTGCTGGTCTCATCGCACCCCAAGGTCAGCACCAACGTCCCCATCATCCACGGCTGCGATAAGTTCTGCACCTTCTGCATCATCCCCTATCGCCGGGGACGGGAGCGCAGCCGCCCCATCCCCGAGCTGGTGGAGGAGGTGTCGGCCCTGGGGCGACGGGGGGTCAGAGAGGTAACCCTCCTGGGCCAGAACGTGGACTCCTATGGCCACGACCTGCCCGACGGGCCAGACCTGGCGGACCTCCTCACCGAGCTTAACGATGTCGAAGACGTCCAACGCATCCGGTTCCTCACCTCGCACCCCAACGATATGAGCCAGAAGCTGATAGAGGCCGTGGCCCGCCTTGACAAGGTCTGCGAGCACATCAACCTTCCCATCCAGGCAGGGGATGACGATATCCTGAAGATAATGCGAAGGGGTTACACCTCGGACGAGTACCTGGAGCTGGCGGGCCGGATAAGGGAGACCATACCTGGGGTCTCCATGAGCACCGACGTGATCGTAGGGTTCGCAAACGAGACCGATAAGCAGTTCCAATGCACCCTGGACATCCTGGAACAGGTCCGTTTCGACAAGGTCCACGTGGCCCCCTACTCGGTGCGGCCCGGGACCATCGCATATCGCAAGATCCCCGACGACCTAACCCACGAGGAAAAGATGGGACGCCTGCACGCGATCGAGGAGGTGCAGAAGAGGATAGTCGGAGAGATCAACGGCAAGCTACTGGGCACCGTTCAGGAGGTCCTGGTGGAGAAGAGGCACAAGGGCAGGTGGCAGGGACGCACTCGCACCAACAAACTGGTCTTCTTCTCCGATGAAGGCGACTGGCCGGGCCGCATGGCGGATGTGCAAATTGAG
>JACZVB010000233.1 GCA_022572865.1 Chloroflexota bacterium
CGCCCCAGATGCCGAACATCGGGTTGGTGGGCCACGGATCGGTGCCTGTGCAGTCGGAGCTCCCGGGGACCCGGAACCCGGCCTCCAGAAGGGTCTTAAAGCGGAAGGAGGGGCTGGTCCTCTCGGGGCCCAGGTAAGGCGTCAGGAACTCGGCTACGCTGTAGATGAAGGCCGGGTTTGGCACCGGCAGAATCATGGCGCTCTTGAGGCGTTGGATGGTCAGGTCGTCTCTAAGCAGGACGTTGCCCACGTGCTCGGCCCGGTGCCTGTAGGGCCAGTCCTCACCCACCCCCGCCGGGACCCCGAACACCGCCTCGAAGCTGGTTATCAGCTGGTCTATGGCCCGGTCCCCGTTGGTGTGCATACGCAACTGCAGGCCCGACCTGTGGACCTTCCTTATTATCCGCTTCAGCTCCCTATCGCTGTATCCCAGCTTACCAGTCTCTCCGGCGCCGGAAGGGCCGGGATGGTTTTCATAGGGCTGAGACAGTGCGGCGGCCCGGGCCGAGAACCCGCCGTCGATGAAAATCTTTACCCCACCCAGGCGCAGCCAGGCGTCGTCGAAGGAGACATCGCCGACCTTTCTCTCGATAGCATCCTCCAAGGGCAGGGTGCCGGGGACGTGGAGGTAGATGCTGATTCTCATGGGCATTTCGCCACCGTCGATCAGCTCCCTCATGGCCCCGATCCCCGCGATAGTCTCCGACATCTCCTGCAAAGAGGTCACACCGTGGGCCAGGAAACGATCGCGGGCGGTGCGGCCGATGGCGTTCTTCATCGTCTCGTAATCGGGCTTGGGGACGGGGAGGCGGTGGTACATATCCTTCATGCGGCCCGTGGGCTCCCCCCCGGAGTCCCGCTCTATGATGCCCCCCTGAGGGTCCGGGGTATCGGCGGAGATGCCACACATCTCCAGGGCCTTGCTGTTCAGCACCACCATGTGATAGCTGGTCTTGAACAGAATGGGGTGGGACGAGCTAGCCCTGTCCAGGTCACGCCTGGAGGGGTAGCGTTTCTCCTTCAGCCGCATGTCTTGAAAGAGACTTCCCTGGGCGATGATCCACTGTCCTTTGGGTACCTCTTTGGCGCTTTCGGATAAGGTGTCCAGGATATCCTCAATGCTCTCGTGGGGCGGGGTGTGACAGCTCACTGCCAGGCCCAGGCCCAGGGAGGTGAGCTCCAGGTGGGTATGGGCGTCGTTGAACCCGGGCAGGAGGGCCCGGCCCTTCAGGTCGATGACCTGGGTCGAATCGCCCCGGGCCTGCATCACCGAGGCCGAGGGGCCTACCGCAGAGATCTTGTTGCCACGGAGGGCGGCGGCCTCGGCGACGGTGTCGTTACCGTCCACGGTGATAACCGTGCCGTTGTGGAAGATCACATCCGCCTGAGGCATGACTGAATCCCCGTGCTGGTTGAATTGCTAAGAAACGTAATGGCCAAGAGGGCAACCCCCAAAATACCCTCACCCCAACCGGCTGTCAATCGGACAAGTGAACACAGTCTATGCAGCTCGTTGCACGGCAGCCTCGGGTCACCTTGACCCCTATACCCGGCGACGTTGACAGTAGTTTGAAGCCTGATTACACTCCCCTTTATCCAGGGGCCCCAGGCCCGATGGATAGAGGTAACCCAGGAGGCGCATATGCAGCCCGTCAATCCCATTGTCCAGCATTGGATTCGAAAGGCCAAGGCCGATCCAGACGGGTTTTGGAGCCAGGCCGCAGAGGAGCTGCCCTGGTTTCGTAAATGGGACAAGGTCTACGAGAGGGACTATCCCTCTTTCCGCTGGTTCCTGGGCGGACAGACCAACCTTGCCTACAACTGCCTGGACCACCACGTCGCCCGGGGCTGGGGCGGCCACACCGCCCTGATCTACACCAACGAGCGGGGTGATCGGAGGCTCTTCACCTACGCTCAGATGCGCCATGAGGTGGTCCGCATCGCCGCGGCGCTCAGGGGCATGGGCATCGAGAAGGGCGACCGCATCACCATATACATGCCCCCCTGCCCCGAGGCCATAATGCTCATGCTGGCCACCGTGCGCATCGGCGCCATCCACTCCGTGGTTTTCGCCGGTTTCGGCGCCGGGGCCCTTTCAGAACGGATCGAGGCCAGCGGCTCCAAGCTGGTCTTCGCCACCGATATCACCTACAGGAAGGGACGGGATATTCCCCTGAAGGGGATAGTAGATGCCGCGCTGGAGACGGCTGGGGATTCTGTGACTAATATGGTGCTCCTGCGCCGGAGTGAAAATGGATCCCCCTTGACCGAGGGCCGTGATCTGGACTGGTCAGAATTCATGGCTCGGGGCGAGGGACAGAGCGGCGACTACGTACAGATGGAGTCTAACGAACCGGCATATATCCTGGCCACATCGGGGACTACGGCCAAACCGAAACTGACAGTCCACACCCATGGCGGCTATCAGGTTGGGATACACAGCATGGGGCGCTGGGCGTTCGGCATTAAGCCCACCGACGTTTGGTGGGCTACCTCGGACATCGGCTGGGTCGTGGGTCACAGCTACATGGTCTACGCTCCACTACTGCTGGGTTGCACCACTATCGCCTTCGAGGGCGCCATCGACTATCCCGGGCCTGACCTCATGTGGCGTATCGTGGAAGAGTTCGCCGTAACCGGGCTGTTCACCTCGCCCACGGCGGTGCGGCTCCTGATGCGGTACGGGGATGAGGAGGCCCGAAAGGCAGACCTCTCATCCCTGGAACGGGTCTTCTGTGCCGGTGAAACCCTCAACCCCCCGGCCTGGGAGTGGCTTCAAAAGGTGGTCCTGGACGACCGGATACCCGTCATAGATCACTGGTGGCAGACGGAGACCGGCTGCCCTGTGGTCGGCAACCCGTACGGTATCTCGATGCTGCCCATCAAGCCCGGTTCCGCCGGCATTGCGCTGCCCGGTATGGATGTAGCGGTGTTGAGCACGGACGGAACGCCGTGTAAGCCCGGCGAGAAGGGAATCCTGGTTATCCAGCGTCCCTTCCCCAGCATGACCCCGTTCCTCTGGGGCGAGCCCGAACGCTTCAACCAGGACTACTTCAGCCAGATCGAGGGGGTCTATTTCACCGGCGACCTGGCCCACATGGACGAGGATGGTTACATCTGGTTTGCCGGTCGCGCCGATGAAGTGATCAAGATAGCGTCTCACAGGTTGGGGACCGTCGAGGTCGAGTCGGCCTTTCTGCAGCACCCCGCGGTCGCCGAGGCGGGGGTGACGGGCAGGCCCGATGAGCTCCGGGGAGAGGTGATATCGGCCTTCATCGTCCTCAAGTACGGGCACGAGCCCTCGGACCAGCTCCGGAAAGAGCTGCTCCAGACCGTGCGGACCGCCCTGGGCCCGCTTGCCGTCATCGGCGAGCTAAACTTCATCGACTCCCTGCCCAAGACCCGCAGCGGCAAGATCATGCGCCGGGTCTTCAAGGCCGTCGTACTGGGACAGGACCCGGGCGATATCACCACCATAGAGGATGAGGGTTCGGTGGAGGAGGCCATCCAGGCCTGGAAGCAGATGAAGGCGGCGATAGCCGAAGGCAAGGGAGCAGGCCGGCAGTAGCCCCGCGGGCCTGGGCCATAGGCCCCCGGCATCAGTTCTTATCAGACTGCTTTCGTTTCCTCACCTCACACTCCAGGCACATGTCCATCACCACCATC
>JACZVB010000234.1 GCA_022572865.1 Chloroflexota bacterium
AATTGGGCCAGCAACCGGGATAACCATCGCCTCCTGGACGAGGAGATGGCCAGCGAGGAGGCGACCAGATATAAAAGGGCCGGGGGAGTAAGCCTGGTAGACGCCACCAGCGTGGGCATAAGGAGGGACCCCCTGGGCCTTGCCCGGATCGCCCGGGCCACAGGCCTCAACGTAATCATGGGGTCGGGCTACTATGTCGACGAGTTCCACCCCCAGGACATGGGCGCCAAGAGCGAGGACGATATCGTCGAGGAGATAGTAGGGGACCTGACGGAGGGGGTGGGAGACACGGGGATTAAGGCGGGAGTCATCGGGGAGATAGGATGCTCCTGGCCCCTTACCGATAACGAGAGGAAGTCTCTAATGGCGGCGGCCCGGGCCCAGAGGCTCACGGGGGCGCCCCTGCTGATTCACCCGGGCCGGAATCCCCAGGCCCCACTGGCGATAATGGAGATCGTCAAGGAGTCCGGCGGAGTAGCCAGGCGCACCCTGATGAGCCACATCGACCGCACCATCTTCGATTTCGAGACCCTGGACCAGCTGGCGGAGACGGGCTGCTACATCGAATACGACCTCTTCGGGTCGGAATCCACCCACTACCCCCTCTCTCCCATCGACATGCCCAATGATGGGAAGCGGCTGGACTACATCCTGCACCTGCGGGATGAGGGCCGCTTGGACCAGGTGCTCATGGCCCACGACATCTGCTACAAGACCCGTCTCACCAGGTACGGAGGCCACGGGTATGCCCATATCCTGGAGAACGTGGTGCCCATCATGCGGCGCAAGGGCCTGAGCCCCGAGGAGATAAGCCATATTTTCGTCGATAACACTGCTCGGGCCCTGGCCTTTGACTAGGACTTAGTAGATGCATGACGTTCCTTTTTGTCACCCTTGAGTCCCGATAAAATCGGGACGAAGGGTCTAGATTCTTCGCCCCGACAGATCCCGAGCATCGGGACAGGTCGGAGTTCAGAATGACACAATACTTTCGGGACTAGGGACATTCGAGAAAGGTATACTCTGTTGTAGATTGGTACGAAAATAGACCGCTCATCCTGCCTGTCCTGAGTCTATCGAAGGGAGCCCGTCGAAGGGCGAGCGGGGCTCATACCGTTCATGGTTCGACCCTTCGGCCTTGCTCAGGACAGGCTGGCTCACCACGAACGGATAAGCAATTTCATTCTCGGTGGTGTCAATGGCAACATGATCGATTCTGTTTTAGATAAGGAGGACGAGCAATGCCCAACTACATAGTCCTGGGGAACTATACGGAGCAGGGGGTGAAGGACGTCAAGGGGGCCCCGGGCCGCATGGAGAAAGCCGGCCGGCATGTGGAGTCCCTGGGGGGGAAGATCAAGGACATCTATTTCACCTTCGGCCAGTACGACTTCGTTGGGATATTCGAGTTCCCCAATGACGATAGCATGATGTCCTTCTCCATGCAGGTTGCCAGGGAGGGGAACATCCGTTTCACCACCCTCAAGGCGACGCCCAAGGATGACGCGGTAAGGATCATCACCGGCTTGTCTTAGGCCCGGCCCGTCATCCTGGCGGCTGCCTCCTAGAGCCGGTTTCAAAAACCCTCACCCCCTTTCGGCGAGCTCCGGACAGGCAGGGTGAGCGGAAAATCAGCCGTTCGTGGTGAGCCTGTCGAACCATGAGCGAGATC
Organism: Chloroflexota bacterium; assembly: GCA_022572865.1. Next base: position 1,673 of record JACZVB010000234.1, read on the forward strand.
ACCACCGTGCAGAGTATTGACGAAACCCGTGGCTGAATGATAAGATCTGGATGATTTAAAAAGGCATTTCGGTGGTTATAGCGAGGTGGCCCCACCCGTTCCCATTCCGAACACGGAAGTGAAACACCTCAGCGCCGACGATACTAGGGGGGCAACTCCCTGTGGAAAATAGGTCGCCGCCGGGTGCCTTTTACTTTTCCGGGGAGAGACGCTCTAGCCCGAGTGCCCCGGCAGCTTCTGCAGCCTTCGCGTGGCGGCCGGCTTTTCGCTAATTCTCAGCCTGGCCTTGTCTAGGGCATTGCTCGATGGTCTTGTCGTTCGCCCTGCCTTGCATCCTGAATGCATCATTTCAGTCTATTGCCCGATGAATACCGAATAGTTGGTTAGGGGCAAGGAGTCTGGTCCGTTCTCGCCCCAGATACGCACAGTGTATACCCCGTCACCGTGCTCGGCGATATGTTGACTGATATCCGCTTCCACTGAAAAAGTGGCCCCCGACTCGGCCCAGATCTCGGCGTCCACCCAGGGTATGACCCCCGACGCATCGGACAGGGTTACACGGAACGGTGGACTGCTCGAGGGCTCGGGAGGAGGTGTGTCTGGAGAGATGCCGTACGGGTCTGGACAGCGTCCCCAGGTGTAGCTGCTCTCATCCTCGGGGTAGTACGAGCTTGGCGGGGGTGGTGGCCTCAAGAATACGATCGGGGTGCCGGAGGTGGAGCAATGCGTTGATCCCAACTGGCCGCGGGTAAGGGAATGAGGCGCTTGATCGTACCAGACCTGGACTCCCTTTAAGAGAAACCCGCCTCGCGTGCTTCCGGAAAAAGACAGAACCCCGTTTTCAATGGACGGCAACTTTGTAAATTCGATGTAATCGCCCTCGAACTGTTGGACAACGCTGACAGCAGACTCGTTGAAAGCAATCCCGATGTTCACCTTCTTGTGCCACTTGTTCAGGATATTTCTCCTGTGGCCCGGGCTCTCCATCAGGCCGTCCTGGGTCTCTTTTAGTAAGTCGAGAATGTTCTCGTGCCTGTAAATATCCGGGTCTGAGTAATATGGAGGGCCGGCTACGTTCTCGGCTCCGTTGGTCCTACCGGCGAATTTTTGCAACCCTTGGGTGAAGTCGGCGAAGCGGAGATGCTGGACGCGTTCGTCGAGCAAGTGGTGGCTCTGGAAGAAGGTGGCGCCGATGGTGTCGTAATTGAGACGATGACTGCTCTCGAGGAGGCGGCCCTGGCCATCCGGGCTGCTAAGGAGAACACCCGGTTGGCGGTATTTGCCACCATGGTCTTCGACAAAGGGCCTCGAGGGTTCTTCACCATGATGGGCGTGACTCCGGAACGGGCTGTGGCGGAGTTGCAGGAAGCTGGCGCCGATGTGGTCGGAGCCAATTGCGGCAACGGCATCGACATCATGGTAGAGTTGGCCAGGGAGTTGCGGACCGCGACAAGCGGCTACCTGCTCATCCACTCCAACGCCGGGATACCCACCTTGAAGAAGGGCGAAATCGTTTACCCGGAATCACCCGAGTTCATGAGTGAACGTTTCCTGGCGCTGGCCGATCTGGGCATCAACATCATCGGAGGGTGCTGTGGCACCGAGCCCGAACACATCCGGGCGTTGGCCGCCGTGTTAAAAAGCCGGGTGGAACGATGACCTACAACGCGGCGACCGATAGACCCAGAGTGGCCGAAGTAATTGAGCGTTTGGGGAAATGCTTGGAATTGGTGCCGTTGGACCCCCACTTCCACGACATCAGCGTTGGCCTCTATCTAAAGGACGGCATCTGCACTATTTGGACCTATAGTTGCATTCCCGGCGTGGAAAACAGAATCGCCAATATCCGAGACCAGTTCGTCTCCATCGGAGACTTGGAGCCGGTGGCGGGCACAGACAACCAGCTCAGGTTCTCCTGCGGCCATATCCACTTGAGGGCGCTCAAGTTCTTGTTGGCCCAGGCCGTGGGCAAAAGCCCGGACTT
>JACZVB010000235.1 GCA_022572865.1 Chloroflexota bacterium
GGCCTTCCTGGAGTGCAACGCCAGCTGGCTTCCCTTCTGGCTCTGGCGTATGGATGAGCACCATGAGCATCGCCAGGAACAGGCCTCCAAATACCTTTCTATGAAGCCCAGCGACTACTTCAAGCGCCAGTGCTACCTGGTCATAGACCCCGACGAGGAGCCGGCTAAGTATGCTCTCGACTGGATTGGGGACGATAACTTCATCTTCTCCACCGATTACCCTCACCCCGATGGCAAATACCCTTTCTCAACCGAAGCGTTCTTAAAGCTGCCCCTGAGCGACGAGGCGAAACGGAAGGTCCTGTGGGACAACTGCGCCCGGCTATACGGAGTCACAGCCTGAGCCGGCGCCATGTCTACAAGTAGTTCAATTCTATCTGGGGGAGACCTCCCGGGCCTGTTCGTCCCCCTGAGGTCGTTAATAAGCTTCTCGAAAAGGGGAGTGTCCCGACGCCGAGTCCCGAGTATCGGGACGAGTCGGGGCCGGGGGTTTGTCCCGACTCGTCGGGACCAGATTTACTTTCACCCCCCTCTCCATTAATAAGGGAGAGGGGGCCAAGGGGGTGAGGGTCTCTGAGGCAGGCTGTGATACCATCACATATAATTTATTCCCACTTCCTGGTCAGGCCTGTCCTGAGTCCTTCCCGTATGCGAAGGATCGAAGGAGGGTGAGGGTTTTTGAAGCCGCATCGAAAAGGCGCGGCAGTAAAGGGAAAGGAGCTCATCAATGAGCAAAAACGGCTTCAAGGTGATGGACAGCGACATGCACGTCAACGAGCCCTGGGACCTGTGGCTCAACTACATCGACCCCCAGTATAAAGAGCGCGCGCCCGTGGGCGTCAACCAGGACCCCGTCGATATGAACACTACGGTTGAGGGGGACATCCTGGGGGCCTTCCTGGCTAAGCAGGACCTGGAGGCCCACGAGGAGGAGCGCGCCCGCCTGGACATCACTCACCAGCGGGGCAACAAATATATCCAGGAAGGCGTCGAGCGCGGGTTCGACCCCGTCTCCCAGGTCAATGCCATGAAAGTAGAGGGCATCGACGTAGGAAATCTCTACCCTTCCCGAGGCATGTTGGTGGCGGGCGTGGACTACACCGACACCAAATTCGCGGCCGCCGTGGCCCGGGCCTATAACAACTGGTTGGCCGACTTTTGCAAAGACCACTCCTCCAAACTCAAGGGCATCGCCATGATACTGGTAGCCGATATCGAAGACGCCATAGTCGAGGTCCGCCGCACCAGAGAAGAGCTGGGCTTTGTAGGCATCTACCTGCACCCCAACCCCATCCGGGGCCGCAACTGGCACGACCCCGCCTACGACCCTCTCTGGGCCGAGTGCCAGAACCTCAACATGGCCGTTACCTTTCATGAGACCTTCAAATGCAATCTGCCCCAGGCCATCGCAGACCGGTTCTACAACGAGCCGGGCAAGATATGGACAATGGGCCACGTGGCCTGTCACCCGATAGAGCAGATGTACGCCTGCCTCTGCATGTGCGCCGGAGGCGTCCTCGAGAAGGCCCCCAAAATGCAGGTTGCCCACCTGGAGTGCAATGCCGGCTGGATCCCCTTCTGGCTCTGGCGTATGGATGAGCACCATGAGCACCGTATCGAGCAGGCTTCCAAGTACCTCTCAATGAAGCCCAGCGAGTACTTCAAACGTCAGTGCTATGTGGTCATCGATGCCGATGAAGGGCCCGCCAAATACGCCATAGATTGGATCGGCGACGAGAACTTCGTCTTCTCCACCGATTACCCCCACCCCGATTCCAAGTATCCCTTCGCCACGCAAGAGTTCTTGAAGCTGCCCCTGAGCGATGAGACCAAACGCAAGGTCCTCTGGGACAACTGTACGCGGCTGTACTCCCTCTCCGTGTAAACTCCTGGAAAAGCCTGAAATAGTCAGCCCTGACGTACGGAGGCCCGGGGGTGTGGTATTCTCCAGCATAAAACATCGGAGGACGTGCTGGTGGGAAGATGGCCTCAGTTCACAGCAGAGCCGGCCAGTCAACGTAGCCTATTGGGAGAGCCGAATTGGATAAAACCGCAGACGTAGTCGTCATTGGTGGGGGCATAGTAGGTTGTGCCTCTGCCTACTTTCTAAGCCAGGAAGGGGCCCGGGTAATCATCGTCGAGCGGGACGCCCTGGGAAGCGGCGCCTCAGGCCACGGGGCCGGGGGCTTCGGCGTACCACTTCACTGGATGGAGCCGCCTGAGCACGCCCGGTTCATGCGCCTGGCCACAAACTTCCTCAAGTGGATAGTCCCACAGATCGCCGAAGAGACGGGGATGGACATTCTGATGAGGGAGATGCCCTGGCTGGAAGTGGCCAGGACCCAGACTACATTGGACTATATGCAGGAATGGGCGGGCAAGTCCGGACTGGTGATGGTGGACACAGAGGACATCATGCGCCTTGAGCCCAGACTCGGCGCCTCCGTACTGGGCGGTCTCATCGACGAAGGCGCCGGACAGCTGGACGCCTATCGACTTACCCTGGCCTACGCCAAGGGGGCCGAGGCCCGGGGGGCGGAGGTGGCCATCGGAGAGGCCACAGGTCTCCAGCAAAAAGGAGGCCGGGTCACGGGTGTCGAAACCGTCAACGGCGTCATAGGCTGCGACAGCGTAGTCCTGGCCATGGGGGCCTGGACCCGACAGGCGGAAAAGTGGGCCGACTTCCCCCTTCCGATAGAACCGCTCAAGGGCGAGATACTCACCCTTAAACAGCCCGGAAAAGAGTACTGGCCCTACTGGATTGCCAGCTACGAAACGGTGGACAACGAGGAACTGCCCATCTACCTCCACAAGCGCGCCAACGGCCTCATATACGCAGGCACCACCGCAGAACCGGGCCTGTTCGATAACACCCCCACCGAGGCGGCCCGCACCGGCATCATGGAGAGGGCCGTCAGGCTCATGCCCTCCATAGCTGATGCGGAGCTGGTGGAGCACCTTGCCGGCCCCCGCCCCAATCCCCCGGACGGGATCACCGTCCTGGGCCCCATACCCGGTTGGGAAGGGCTCTTCGCCGCGGTCACCCTGCCCGGCATCCTGTGCAGCGCCTTCATGGGCCGAATCATCGCAGACCTGGTATACCAACACCCCCTGCCCTTCCCCATAGACCTGCTCCACCCCAAAAGACTCAGCCAGCCAGTAAAAGAGCTGTACGGATACCACAAACTGCTGGCAGAACGCTCTATCTAGTGCTTAGTCCCGAAAATGTTGTGTCATTCTGAGCCCCGACCTGTCCCGATACTCGGGATCTATCGGGACGAAGAATCTAGACCCTTCGTCCCGACAAGTCGGGACTCGAGGGTGACAAAAAAGAAGGTTATTTATCGGACTAAGCAATTATCTCAAAAGGTGGTTCGACAGGCTCACCACGAGCGGATTGGAATCCCCGCTCATCCTGAGCCTGTCGAAGGACGAGCGGGGAACTTTGTACAGCATTTTGTTTTGTTAACAACGTGACCAAGCACTAGTAGCCGAAATCTGCATAATGTTCATCGTGGAGACTCTTTCTTCCCTACTCCCCGGGCACGGTTATCCTGGTGAGGGTGCCGTCCTCCACATTTGCTACCCAGACGCTCTCGCCGTCGAAGGCCAGGGCCACCGGGCCTACGCCCACCCGGAATGTCCC
>JACZVB010000236.1 GCA_022572865.1 Chloroflexota bacterium
GCCCCTGTAGCCCGGTATGCTGAGGCAGCCCTCTTGGACATCCCTCTCACCCGTTCTTCTCACGATGCTAGGATTAATCAGGGTCAGGACATCCTGATCCGGCACCTCGATTACGACCACCCTCAACGATACCCCTATCTGGGGCGCAGCCAGGCCAACGCCCTGGCTGGCCCTCATGCTGTCTATCATATCTTCGACCAGCTTCTGGATGGAACCATCGATGTTCCTGACTCGCTTGGCTTTCAGCCGTAGTATCGGGTCCGGCGCAAGACGGAGTGGCAATACGGACAATTCCCACCTCTATTATGGATAAGCTAGTTCAACTGGAGAAGGTTCTGCCCCATTTTATGAAAAGGTTTTAAAACTGTAAAGCTTTAGAGCAGGGCAATAGGGTCTATATCCAGCATCCATCCCTCGGGAATAGCGATATCCTGGAGAAATATTTCTGGCCTTGGCGCCCTGACCACAATCTGCCATCGATATCGGCCCCTGACCCTCCGCACAAAACAGGGCACCGGGCCCAGGATATCCGTCTCCGGAGCCCCACTCTCGGCCTGCTTCGCCCTGAGGCGAGTGGCCATCCTGTAGGTCTCTGTCTCCGCCCTGGCGGCATTCGCGTGAGAATAGACCAGCCGCGCCAGCCTGCTAAAGGGCGGGTATCTGTTCTGCCGCCTATACCGAATCTCCAGCTGGTAAAAGCCAGTGTAGTCGTCCCTGGAGGCCGCCTCTATGACGTAGTGATTAGGGTTGAATGTCTGCACGATGACCCGTCCACCCAGGGGCCCACGCCCCGCCCTCCCGGCCACCTGGGTCAGCACCTGGAACGCCCGCTCACCAGCCCGAAAATCCGGAAAGTTGAGGCCTACATCCGCGCTAATCACCCCTACTAGCGTCACCGCGGGAATATGCAGCCCTTTAGCGATCATCTGAGTTCCGATGAGAACATCGGCCTTTCGAGCCAGGAACTTATCCAGTATCTCCTCGTGGGAAACTTTTCCTTTGATGACATCCGTATCCCATCGCAGCACCCGAGCGCCTGGAAATCGCCTAAGTACTTCCTCCTCCACCCGTTGGGTGCCGGTGCCCAAATAGCTCATCCGACCGCTCCCACACTCGGGACAGGTCCCAGGAGTCGGCACCCTGAACCCGCAGTGATGGCAAATCAGGTTTTCTCGGGTCGAATGGTAGGTGAGAGAGACATCGCAGCGCCGGCACCTGAGAACGAATCCGCACTCCCGGCACTGCACAAAGGTCGCAGACCCCCGCCGGTTCATGAACAGGATGACCTGTTCCTTACTATCCAATGCTCTGCTCATGGCCTCTGAAAGGGCCCGGCTAAATATACTCCTGTTACCCTCTCTCAGTTCGCCTCGCATGTCCACGACCTTGACCCCGGGAAGCCGGGTGTCGTGGCTATCCTCCCAAGCCAGGCTGGATTGCCCTGATGGAGCACCATCGCCATTGAGGGCTATCCGCGCGGGCAGTTCCAGCAGCTGGAACTCGTCCCGAGTAGCCCGGTGGAAGCTGCTCAGATCCGGGGTGGCGCTGCCCAGAATGACCACGGACCCGGTGAGCCTGGCCAGCTCGATGGCCACGTCCCTGGCGTGGTACCGGGGTGGCGGCGCCGTCTGCTTGTAGGACGAGTCGTGCTCCTCATCCAGAACGATGAGCCCCAGGTCTGGCTGAGGAGCAAACAGAGCACTTCTGGAGCCTATGACAACGTCGAATTCCCCTTCCTTTATTCGCCACCATTCATCGAACTGCTCCCCCGGAGAGAGCCTGCTGTGTAGAACCGCCACCCTCCCGGGGAATCGTCCGCTGAAACGCTGAATGGTCTGTGGGGTAAGAGATATCTCCGGCACCAGGACCAGGCCCCGTCTTCCCTGGGCGACGGCTTTCTCCAGGGCCCACAGGTACAGCTCCGTCTTCCCGCTCCCCGTCACGCCGCGAAGGAGAAAAACCGCAGGCCCCTCCCGCCGGATACTTGGATCGGCGACCCTGTCCATAGCCTCGGAGATGGAGTCCCAGGCTCGTGTCTGGGCCTCGGTCAGGTCGTGAGGTCGAGTGGCCTGGTATTGCCGGGAGCCGAGAGGGTCCCGATACACCCGAACCCGGTCAATGATAACGAGGCCCCGGGCTTCTAACGCCCTGACAGCCACAGGCCCGACCCCTCTCTCCCTGAGCTCCGGTACAGGCACCGGGCCGTCACATTCGACAAGGGCCTCCACTAACCTTACCTGCTGCACCGCGTTCTTTCTGATGGCATTGGCATGGAGTAGGGCTGACGCCTCTTCTTTAGAGACAGCCAAACGGACCGTCGAAAGGAACTTAGGCCCCACCATCGGCCGGGCCCATCGCCATTCCCGGGTCAATATCCCTCTGCGAGCAAGCTGCTCGGCGGCAGAGGCGGCCCCGACGCCCACGACCCTCTTGATGGAGCGTAACTCCGACGACCCCTGAGCCCGCAGATGCTCCACAACCTTGCTTTGGGCCGGGGTCAGCACCAGAGATGACGAATCCCGGCTGGGGTCGAGAGCGTACTCTGTCAGCACCCGACGCCGGAAGCCGGGGGGCAACATGAGGGCTGTAGAATCGAATAGGGAGGCCAGGTAGCGCTGCGATATCCAGCGGGCCAGGGCGAGGTGGGCGGATGTGAGGAGGGGTGAGGGGTCAATCACCGAGATGATGTCTTTGGTCTCTTGGACAGAGGGAGTGTCGGTGATGTCGAAAACTATCCCCTGGAGCCTCCTAGGGCCGAAGGGCACCCAAACCGAATGAGCAAGCTCCAGGTTGATATGCCCCGGGATCGAATAGGTGAAGGTCCTGTTGCGCGTCCAGGGGGTATCAACGGCGACCTCCGCGAATCGCATCTACCACCTCGGGAACGATGTCGTAGGCCCGTCCCCTGGCCCGATGCCAGGACACAGGCCACCCGCTTTAAGAAAAGCCCTTTTCCCGAATGCGGGCCGCCTTGCCGGAAAGACCCCTCAGGTAGTAGAGACGAGCGCGGCGGACCCGGCCCAGCCTCATCAACTCCACCTTCTGGAGGCGAGGAGAGTAAAAGAGGAAGGTCCTCTCAACCCCCACTCCGTGGGAGATGCGCCGAACCGTGAAGTTGGCGTCCGAGCCCCCGGACCGAATCCTGATCACCGTCCCTTGAAATACCTGGATCCGCTCTCGGGTGCCCTCGATCACCTTGGCGTGAACTTTTACTGTGTCCCCGGGATGTATCTCGGGTACATCAGGGTTGGGCTCTATCATTACAACCGAGGCTTCGTCTATGCTCTTTAGTCGACTCATGGTTACATCTTCTTACATCTGGGCCGGTCAGTTCAATCCGTTCCTGTCCTATAGGACACCGTCGGTCCGTTAGTCACACTGTATTGCTCCGTACACTTTATCACAATATGACGTGCCAGGAGAACCGTCTGTACTCAGATCTAAATGTCACCCATCATTCTGAACGAGATCACTGCCGCGGGCCTCATTCCTCGAGGGGCCTCCGGCTTTTGCCGGCCCTTGATGACACCATCTCGGGAGCCACCATCTCCAGGAAGGCATCCACCAGTTGGGGGTCAAACTGTCTGCCCTTCTCTTGCCTGAGAAGGTCAAACGCCCGGGAGTAGGACGCAGCCTCCTGATACG
>JACZVB010000237.1 GCA_022572865.1 Chloroflexota bacterium
AATGCCGTGAGGGAAGAGGGACAGCGCAAGGCAATCGTCTCGCAGCTGTGTGCCAGCTTGGATGGATCACTCGCCTGGCAGATCGAATCATGCCTCCTAACCTGGTTGATTCCCAACGCCCCTCAAAGTCAGATGATCCGCCGCATCGGCCTATTACAACAGTGGCTCGCACGGCATGAAAACGACTCCTCCGTGCGGACGCAGTATCTAGCCTTCCTTCAGAGGTTGCCGAAGGTGAATCCCTGGACCTGCCTCTCGATATTAGCGGTAGTTGGGATCGTCGGTTACTTTGGGTTTCTTGGCCTGCGTTACTGGGACGCCTCTAACGAAATCCAGTCATTGAAGGCCGAGGCCCTGGAGTTCCCAGCGGCTTTGAGGGCGAATCCAGTAGATGAAAAAGGCATCATGGTGGAACTTCAATCGGAAGAGCTACAGTTGGATCAGCTACTCGACGCATTCAGCCACCGCACTACCGGTGAGCTTATTGGTCTTCTTTACTCCATAGCCAGCAGCTCTGGCATCGAGCTTGGGTCCGTCGTCGCGGGCCGGCTTTCTTCGGTCGAAGACTTGGGGATTCAGTATCAGACCCTCCCGATCAATATCACTCTCCGGGGAGACCCAGCGGCCATCTACGAGTTCCTGTCCCAGGTCCGGGAGAAAGAATACGCGGTGGCAGTTGGCAACATTCGTATTGCGGGCCTCGACGGAATCGCATCAGCCCAGACGGAGTTTGTTTTCTACATGTCTCCCGAAATATCCCCCGAGGCCCTCGCAGAGCCCATCTCCAAAGAGTAGGTCCAACAGTGCAAATCTCTATTATCAAAGATATCTTCCGTCCCATTAGGGGAGAGTCGGCGACTCCATCCCGATTGCTCTTTTGGAGAAGCCTCTTTGGTCGCGATCTTCTGGGAGCAAAAAAGCGAAAAACTTCCCTGGTGCTTCCCCTTCGTCGGTGGCTGTTGCCATTGCTGGAGGGGGTAGCCAGCAGGGTACAAAGCGCCATCCAACGCCCAGTAATAACGGTGGATTTTGACGGGGGGGTGGTCAGGTTAGTGGTCCTGGAAGGCCGGGAGGTGGTGGCGTGGGGTACGGCAGTGATGGATGAGGGGGACCAACCCGAGGAAGTCGACCTTGAATCGGTGGCCCAACTACAGGCTCTTTTGAGCGACCTTCCCTACCGCAAAGGGCGGGTCGTGACTAGCCTCCCTTTGGCCGCCTCTTTGATCCGACACCTCAGTCTCCCAAAAATAAACAGGCGTTACTTCAAACAGGTAGTCTTGTCCGAAGTTCTCGATACCATCCCCTTCACCGAAGACGAGGTCGATATTGCCTGGTGGGGCAAGAAAAACGGCATTGGACATGACGTGGTCGCTGTTATCACACCGAAGGCTGCCATCGACCAGCAGGTCCAGCTGTTGAAGGCTGCTGGAAATAGACCCGCGGCCGCATACCCCAGGGCTTTGGCCCTGGCCATCGCCACCGATGAACCGGATGTGATTGCTGTAGACCTTGGGCTGTTCTCGGCAGCCGTTGTATCTGCCCGCGGAGGGTTTCCACAGGTGTTCCATGAAGTCGACTACTCAACCCTCAGCCCTGTGGACAAGGCGAAAACTGTAGCGAGAATAGTAGAGCAGGCCGCCGATGACTCTACCACAATGAGCGAGCAAACGCCCGAGGATATGGAAGAGGTTGAAGGGAAGGAGGTTCCTGTAGTTCTCAGCGGACAACTGGCGGGGCATGGGTTGCTGGTGCAAGTCATTGGAGAGCTGCTGGACCGTGACGTGTCACTAAGTAAACCTCCATTCGCATATCCCGAACATTTTCCGGTCCAGGAATACACAGTGAACCTGGGATTGGCATTGGCTGATAGGTCTCGATCCCCAGGCCTTGGCAAGATATTCAGGAACAAGAAAACTCATGCCAATCTGCTTACGGATAGGCACCTTGGCCGCAAGTTTCCAATACTGCCTCTCGCCCTCTTCGCGATATTGATAGCTATGGGATTCCTGGCTCTTATGGCCACAGGCAGGGTGGACGCTGTCGCATCGGACCGGGAGATCCTTTCGGCTCAAATGGTCGGGCTCGAACGGCAGGCCCGGGGTCACAGGCTGGAGGTGGCACGGGCTGGGACCATCCAGAAACGAATCGATGAGACCAAAGAGCTCAGGGTCGGGCTTCAGGCCCAATTCTCTGCTCTGGATGCAGGCATGGCGACCTTGGTATCCCAGCTTATATCCCTTATTGACGAAGGGTTGCCCGTCCAAACACAGCTATCGAGTATTGCGCAGCAGGGCCATAAATTCATTCTGTTGGGGAGCGCCGATACCTACGACGGTGCCATCCAGTACTCTGAATACCTCCGAAGGTCGGGGCTGTTTGCCGGGGTCAGGGTTTTACGAGTCGACTCATCAGGAAGCGGGACGACCTCGGAAGCCTCTCAAGACACCGGTTACGGGGCCGCCTCTTTTCAGATCGAGGTCTCGCTGGGCCTGGCATCAGAAGAGCCTGACTAATTCCAGTACGCTTTTGATTCTTTCCAACGCTGGCCTAAAGGGTCGCCCCTTCCCCTTAACGGCCTTTGTTCTATATTATCCCCTCTCCGGACCCTGGGCCTCTCCTTAGGTGGACTCAAGGGCGATATTTAAAACATTTGCACATTCGGTTAACTAGCCCCGTGTCTTGAAAGCGTCTTGATCCGACCACCTTGCCCGAGAAATCTGACCTCCATTTTCTTCTCTAATCTTTATATCGCCTTCACAAACTGTTTAGGTCGGCCCGTTACCATGGGTTTTAGCAATGGGAGAGGTGCTGAAGGAGCTTTCCCGAGCAAAACCAGAAGGAGGTCTAAGCATATGGAGAAGAGAAAATCAGCCCTAGGTTTCCTGTGTAGCCAGGATGGCTTTACCCTGGTCGAGTTGCTGGTGGTCGTGGCCATTATCGTGGCCCTTGCAACGGCCAGCGTTGTGAGCGTGACCCAGTTCGCTGGAAAGGGAGAAGAGGGCGCCCAGGCCACGGAGTCGGATAGTGTTCAGGCGGCCATGGATACCATGATGGCCGATGTCGCCGTTACTGCAGTTACTGCCAACGACTTGGGTAGCTTGGGCACCGCCTCAGGCGACTTTTCAGCCTCGCCGACAGAGGGCGCGCTGACCGCCTATCTCCGAGATAACCCAACAACTTACTTCTATTGCTGGGACAGCACCGGAAAGGTAGTCCAGCTTACTACCGCAGCTTCCTGTCCTGCGGGCCCCTACTAGACTTGCCCAGATAACTGAGGCTGTTTCATAAGCCCCTCCTAGCGGGGAGTGTCCCGGCTCGGTGTCGGGACACTCCCCATGCCCGATCAGGGTGGGGGCCACCCGTCCTAACACCTCTTCATTCACCGCAGGTGCAGCCGTTATCACATCGATATTCCATGAATGAGACGGTGAGTTAGACCCTCGCCTGTTCCGAAAACAAATCTTTCTGGAGCCACTTCGGTAAGTGCTGGACTAGCTACACCCGACAGGACTCCCCTAATGGAGCGCCTCTAACCACAACCCCTGCCCTACCTGGTACTCTTTACATAAGTCCCCGATAATCCACATTAGTATACACCCGCGTATACGCGTTCTTCGAATCTCCCACCCAGAGTCT
>JACZVB010000238.1 GCA_022572865.1 Chloroflexota bacterium
TGAGGATACCTAGGGACGAGTATAGGTCAAAGAGACCGGGTATCTATGACGCTCTTAGCGAAAGCATCCTAGAGGGGATGCATCGTGGAGAGGAGCCGGCCTATCGCCGGATTATCAGGCTTCCCCTCCTCAGAAAGCGGCTTGCCCATTGACAAGCCCACCAAAATAGCCTTTCTTTCCCTACCATCCTCCCCCCATACAAAGAGCCCGATTCCGCCAATCGGGCTCTTTGTAATTACGTTATGTACAGTTTCATGTCGGGGATAGGAGAGGCCTGAGACCTAAGTGCGGGGGTTCCGCTCCGACAGTTTGCTGCGAACATAAGGGTCTCTGGGGTAGAAGATGGAGTCCTTGCCGGGCAGCCCCGGCTTCACCGCTCTTCGCCCGAGGAGAAGGGGTGACCGATTCCTGGAACCCGTGAAAAAGCGCAGCACCCCAAACGTCCCGCCGAAGGCCATCAGCCCTCCCAGGCCAATGCCGATCCCCGCCAGAATCCTGCGGCGCACCCTCGCCTTCTCCCTGGTAGGATTACCCGAATCTGCCAATTAATAGACCTCCCTGTCCGATGCAAATAAGCCTTGCTCTGGCACATACTATCCTGTCAACCCGAAGATTGCAACGACACCACGCCGAAATCAGGGCCTTATCAATGTACTGGCGATCTTCATCCCCAGGATAGAGTCCCTCCATTCAATGGCGGTCAAGGAGAGATGGACACTCCTCTCCAATGAGCCGTTGCACTACCCGGATGCAGCGCCGAGACCGGCCCTAGGCCCGAGGCGGTTGGGCCTCCTGTGAAATCTCCTTCAAAATCGGCTTAAACCCTTGCAATATGGTATTTGCCATGATAATCTCTTCACAAACTTTCAGGCGATAGTGGACAGGAGGTTGAGTTGGACCCCAGTTTCATCACAAGGTCCGACTGGGCAGACATAGGAGAGTTCCTACTCGGGCTGCTATTCATTCCGGGCCTGATGATAGTCTTCGCATTCTCCATGCTGACGGCCCACGCTCTAATCCCATCGTTGGTGACCTCGGGCCACATTCCCGAAGATTTCAGCAAGCTGCGGCGAGTGTTCTATATCATCTCCTTTGCAGCCCTGCTTGGGGTCATATCCTATTTTGTATTCGTGGCGGTCAACGCCAATCGATCTTTCGGCGATGTTTACTCCAGGTGGTGGCTGTAAGAGGCCGAAACTAATAAATGCCCACCTTCGTAAAAATACTAATCCCGATAGTAGGACTAGGTGTTGGTGTCATAGTAATTCTGGCCGCTGTATTCTTTACCAAAGCAGTTTTCTCCGAACCTTTCCAGGTCTTCGGAATGGGCGCGGCGCCCGACCAGCCGATAGACTTTCCCCACGATGTTCATGTAGAAAAGGTGGGCATCGAGTGTGCCTTCTGCCATCGGACCGCCGATACGAGCGAAGCGGCAGGGATTCCGGCACTGCAGCAGTGTCTGTTCTGCCACAAGGACCTGGGTGATGATGATTTCATTCTGCCGGACAGCTCTGAGCTGACCAAGCTTCGTGAGTTCTTTTTGGCCGATGAGCCTATCGATTGGAAGCGGGTACACAGGCTCCCAGACCATGTCCAATTCCTCCACGAGGCCCACATAAACGTAGGGATCACCTGCTCTACCTGTCACGGAGACGTGGGAAGCATGCAAAAGGTCGAGCAGGTCCGTGACCTGAAGATGGGCGACTGTGTCGACTGTCACCGGGCCAATAACGCTCCCACCGACTGTGTCGCCTGTCACTACTGATTGTCGTGATATTGAGTGTAAGAAGTGAGAATTCTGGAAAAAGTGTGCATGAGGGTATGTAAGGGTGCCTTTTAACCGGCGACAGTTCCTGAAACTGGCAGGGATCTCTTCCCTGGGAGCGGTGGTCTTTAAGGCCTGCGGCTTTGCTGAGAAAGAGATCCTGGTACAGAGCCCCGTTAAGCTGCCCGAAGACCTGGTCACGGGCACCGATACCTGGTACGCCAGCACCTGCCGGCAGTGCTCTGCCGGCTGCGGAAATATCGTCAGGGTGATGGAGGGCCGGGCCAAAAAGATCGAGGGCAACCCCAATCACCCCATCAGCCGGGGCAAGCTTTGCGTCAGGGGCCAGGCGGGGCTTCAGGGCCTGTACCATCCCGACCGGATCCAGGGGCCGCTGCGTCGGGTGGGGGAGAGGGGCACCGGTGCCTTCGAAAGCTTGACCTGGGAGGCTGCCGAGGCCGATCTAGCACAGAAGCTGCGAAATGCCTCTTCATCCAGAGTGCTGCTGGCCACCGAGCCGCTCAGAGGCAGACTGGCCCTGGTTGTGAAACGGTTCGTGGATGCTTCGGGGATCCGGTACGCCTCCTTTGAGCCTATGGAGAGGTCCACTAATCTCAAAGCCGCAATGAAGCAGCTTTTCGGACAGAGCAGCCTCCCCGAGTTCGACCTGGAAAACACCCGCTTTCTCATGGGCTTCGGAGTCGACTTGCTGGAGACCTGGCTCTCAACGGTGAGGTATAACCGGGGTTACGGCGAATTCCGCCAAGGTGACCGGGACCGGGGCACCTTCGTCCAGGCGGAAAGCCGGTTCTCCATGACGGCGGCCAATGCCGATGAGTGGGTGCACGTGAAACCAGGGATGGAGGGCATTCTGGCCCTGAGCATGGCCTACGTCATCATCAACGAGGGCCTGGGCGACAGAGAAGCGGCTGACGCCATGACCGGCGGCAAGGGCATCGAAGCCCTGGCCAGCTTCGCCCCCAGCAGGGTCGCCGCGCAGACCGGCGTTTCAGAGCAGCGGGTCATCCACCTGGCAAGGAGGTTCGCCCAAGAGCAGCCAAGCCTGGCCATCGGGGGCAACTCCGCAGGGGCCCACACCAACGGCCTCTTCAATCTGACAGCCATCTATTCCCTCAACGTTCTAGTAGGCAGCGTAGGAGTGAAAGGCGGCCTATTCTTCAACCCGGAACCCCTATCGCCGGGGCCTGGAAACAGCCCGGCCCAAGCTACTTTCGCGGAGTGGCAGAGGATAGCCGAATCCAGCAGCGATTTCGACATTATCATGTTCAGGGACGCCAACCCCATGCATGGCCTGCCCAGGGCCCTGGGCTTCCAGGACTCCCTGCAGAACGGGCCATTTATCGTCAGTTTCTCCAGCTTCATGGACGACACCACCGCCCAGGCCGACCTGATTCTCCCCGACCACACATACCTGGAATCGTGGGGTGACGATGTCCCCGACCCGGGACCCGGCTACGAGATGGTCACCATTCAGCAGCCGACGGTTAATCCCTTCTTCAGGACCCGGGCCTTCGGGGACGTTCTGATAAACCTGGCCAATCGCCTGGGCGGTGACGTGGCCTCAGCGCTGCCCTGGAGCAGTTTCAAAGAGGCGGTCCGAGACAGCGCCCGAGAGCTCCAGGCCCTGGGGCGGGGCAACCTGCGCGCCGACGACTTCGAGACCTTCTGGAACGGCCTGCTCCAGAGGGGCGTCTGGTACGACACCGGAGCAAAACCCAAAAGCAAGGCCACTCCCCAGCCCTTGCCTACGGAGCCAAACTTTCCGGTATTTGAGAACGCCCCCCACGAGGAAAGCTTTAACCTGGTACTATATCAATCCAACTCCATGATCGATGGCCGG
>JACZVB010000239.1 GCA_022572865.1 Chloroflexota bacterium
GGCGTCGACCACCTTAGCGGGCATCTCGTAGCTCTCTGATTATGGCCGTCGATTCATCCCCGGTCTTAAGCCGGAGCTCCTTTACCATTCGCCGAGCTTCTTCCACAGTCAGGTTCCTGGGCGCAAGAGTGTCATGTAGGATCGACATTAGCTCGCCTTGGATCGATCGATGGTTGCGCTTTGCCCTTTCCCGCAGCCTCTCGGCTAGCTCATCCGGCACCTTTTTGATAGAGAGATTTACAGTCATGAAATTATCTCCATATGGTTCTGTAATGGCACCATTATAGGACCACTACACCACCATAGCTGGTATGCATCAAGGGGCAGGAATCGATTGAGGTAGGAAGGCCGTTTAATAAGCGCCTCCAAACGGGGAATGCGGTCCCGGCTTGTCGGGATTACCGGGGGTTTGTCCCGAGTTCGGGACAAACCTAATTTATCCCCCCTTCCTGGTCAGGAAGGGGGCAGGGGGATGGTCGAAACTGTTATTAAACACTCTCAGGTAGGAATATTTGAGTGAGCCCGGCCCCCGGTCCACGGGTGCGAGGGGATAAAAGAGAAGGCCCGCCTGTAGGCGGGCCTTCGATCACATCTCTGTTTGTAACGCGCCCTAGTTTCCCTTGCCGCAGGAGCAGTTACCGCCGCAACCACCACCGCCACCGCCCTGGAAGTTGGGGTTGTTCACGGTGAACCCGGACCTCTCCAGGGTCTCTATGTAGTCGATCTCGGAGCCCTCCAGCATGGGGGCGCTCTCGGGGTCTACCACCATGGTCAGGCCATCGTTCTTAACCGTGATGTCCTCTTCGGCAATGTCTTTGTCCAGGGACATGACGTACTGAGGGCCGCCGCAACCCATGCCCGCTATCATGATCCTCAGCGAGGCCCCTGCCTCATCCTGTTCGGTTATGAGTTCCTTGACCTTCTCAAGAGCTAGAGGGGTGATGGTCAGCATATTCTTCTCCTTGGGGTAGAGCGATTCGAACCCGAGCCGACTGTGAATGATAACTCGGGGTGGCTGGCACGTCAAGGGCAGAATTGGCCTGAAACCCTTGATTTGCGCTACAATCCTCCTAGATCCACACGCCATCTAAATTCGCAGGACGGGCCTGCGCGTCAGGCCTTCGTCCGAGATACCCGAGGGGAGGGAAAACTTGCCTATCGATCTGGATGGAGCCGTCGAGGAAGCATATCCTGAGATGGTACGGCTGCGGCGGGACGTTCACCGGCGGCCGGAGCTGGCCTTTCAAGAAGTGCGTACGGCATCATTGGTCGCCGAAAGGCTCAGGGCCCTGGGCCTGGAGGTGAAGACCGGGCTAGGTAAAACCGGGGTGGTGGGCCTCCTGAAGGGCGGTGGCGAAGGCAAGACCCTCCTCATAAGGGCCGACATGGACGGGCTGCCCATCCATGAGGCCGGCGCCCTGGACTTCCGCTCCCAGAACCCCGGGACGATGCATGCCTGAGGCCACGATGGACACGTAGCCGTGGCTACGATGGCGGCATCGGTCCTGGCCCGTAATCGACGGGCGCTGAAGGGCAACGTGAAATTCGTGTTCCAGCCCGCGGAGGAGACGGCAGGCGGGGCACAGGGGATGATAGCCGACGGTGTCCTCGAGGACCCGGGGGTCGACGCCGCCATAGCCTTGCATATTATCAACACCCTGGAGGCCGGGAAGGTGGGAGTGAGGCCCGGGGCCATGTTCGCCAGCGTCGATGAGTTCAAGATAACCATCAGGGGCCGGGGAGGGCACGCTGCCCATCCAGAAGCTCTCATCGACCCGGTCCTGGTCTCGGCCCAGGCCATCAATGCCCTGCACCACATCGTCAGCCGCAGCGTGGGACCCCTCCGGTCGGCGGTGCTGACCGTGGCGACCATTAGCGGGGGGACCGCCTTCAACATAATCCCCGATGAGGTGGAGATGAAGGGCACCGTCCGCGCCTTCGACGACAAGACCCGGGACAGGGTGATCCAGCGTATGGAGGAGGTGCTGGCAGGGGTCACCTCGGCCATGGGTGCAACCTACGAATTCGAGGACATCTTCCAGAGCCCCGTGGTAATGAACGATCCGGGCATCACCGATCTGGTCCGAGGGGTAGCTATAAGGCTGCTGGGCGAAGATGAGGTGCTGGAGAACGAGCCGACCACCGGCGGGGACGATATGGCGTATTTTCAGCAGAAGGTGCCGGGATGCTACTTTATAGTCGGGGGCGCTAGCAGGGGACCCGAGCCCTACGGTCCTCACCACAGCGCCGGCTTCGATTTCGATGAAGAGGCCCTCAAGGTGGGGCTGAAGGTGATGTGCGGGGCCGCCCTAGAGTATCTGAGTTGAGGGTATTATAATGGCCCTTAAATCGGCGGAGGGCTGGATAAGCGACACGAGGAGGGGTGAGAATGGGAAAGAAGCTGTACCTGGGGACCGATTCCGGGCTGGTGGTGTTGGAGAAGGCCAACGG
The DNA here is from genome assembly GCA_022572865.1 of Chloroflexota bacterium. Next base: position 2,452 of record JACZVB010000239.1, read on the forward strand.
CCAGTGGAGCAGGGCCGGCGCGGCCCTGGAAGGCAAGTTCGTACAGAAGCTGGAGCTTTCGGAGGGGGGACGCCTCGTCGTCGGCGTGACGGGAGATGGCGTCTACGTGGCGGACGACCCCCTGGGCCCGTGGCAGCGCACCCTGGAGGCCGACATAAGGGGCCTGGCAGTGTCGCCCCACGACTCGGATACCGTCTTTGCAGGCACCGAGCCGGCGAGCGTGTTTAGAAGCAGGGACCGCGGCGACACCTGGATGGAGCTGACCACCGTCAAAGAGCTGCCCGGCTATTCCAAGTGGTCGTTTCCAGCCCCGCCAAACATCGCTCACGTTCGGACCTTCGATTTCGCTCCCGGTGAGCCCCACACCGTGTTCGCTGGGGTGGAGGTTGGGGGAGTGATCCGCAGCCGGGACGATGGAGACACCTGGGAGGAGTTCGGCGAGGGTATCTATGAGGACGTCCACTACATCCTGTCCCACCCCACGGATCCCAATGTGATGTACTCCACCACCGGCAAAGGGTTCTATCGATCTCGAGACGGGGCGCGGACCTGGGAGATCTCCCAGGAAGGGATGCCCAACGACTATACCCACCCCATTGTTCTGCAGCCGGGCAATCCCGATGTACTCTTCATCGGGTCGGCGGCGGGGGCTCCGCCCACCTTCGGAGGGCCCAGGGGAGCGGCGGCCCAGATATATCGAAGCCGAAACGGAGGAGAGAGCTGGCAGACCCTCAACGGCGGGTTGCCGGAGACCTTTCACGGCATGGTCCGGGGCCTGGTAGTCGACCCCTCCAACGATGCGGCGCTGTACGCAGGCACTACCGATGGGGACCTGTACTACAGCGAGGACGAGGGTGACAACTGGAGCCTCGTGATGGAAGGCCTGCCGCAGGTGTGGGTCATCAAGGTTCCCTCTGGCTAAAGCCACTGGAAAGTGCAGACCCGCACGACAGCGCACGTAAGCCTTCGCAAGGCATACCGTCATGTCTGGTCTGGCGAGAGCAAAGGAGATAGGACATATGGCGCAGCAGACCCTGGTGGGGACCACAAACGCTCCGGATTTCCCCGAGGACGTTGAATGGCTCAACGTGGACCGGCCCCTCACCCTCAAGGACCTGAGAGGCAAGGTCCTGATCCTGGACTTCTGGACCCACTGCTGAGTCAACTGCAT
>JACZVB010000240.1 GCA_022572865.1 Chloroflexota bacterium
GAAGACCGGGACGAGGCCTTCGGCGCTACCCAGATAGGACCCTTCGACTATTGCCCCAAAGTCGGCTTCCGCGAGTACTGGTACCCCGGCATCTGGGCCAAGAAGATAGGACGAAAGCCCGCCCACCTGAAGATGCTGGGTGACGAACTGGTCCTGTTCCGGGGCGTAAACGGCGATGTGGTTGCCCTCAGCGATTGGTGCCCCCACCGGGGCGCACGGCTCTCCCGTGGCTTGTGCGAGTTCAAGGGGACCGTTACCTGCCCCTACCACGGATACACCTTCGATGAAACCGGCATGTGTGTTGCAGGCCTCATAGAGAGTCCTGATTCACCCATGGTTGGCAAGATGCGGGGGCGGCGCTATCCGACCGCTGAGTGGCAGGGAATCGTTTTTATCTGGATGGGGGAGACGGAGCCTGTCCCACTGGAAGAGGACCTACCCTGGGAGTTCGCAGACCCGACCCTGAACGGGCGCCGGTACACCCGGGTCAAGGACTGGGAGACCAACTGGACTGAGCCGATGAATCAGGGTATAGACTACCACGAGTTCTACCTGCACCGGGGCCTGAACTTCTGGCGGCTCATCGATTGGAGGTTCCCCTTCCTCCGTCCCAAACCCGTGTATGCAAGTGCGACTGAGATAATAGCAGAGGGCGAAAATAACATTACAGTGAAGGTGGCGAAGGCTCATTTTGGCCAAGCGGACTATGCGGGTTTAGGAAAATGGCCACGGCGCGTCTGGTGGCGTCGCCTCAGTTCTCCTAAAACCCCAAATGCAGGCATGATAGCGACGGCGACGGGAGAGAAGGCCTGGGCCACCTACAACCACAATTTACAACTGCCCGCCATAATACGAGTTTGTATCGGGAGCATCATCCACCTGCGCTGGGGTGTGCCGATAGACGAGCAAAACACCCGTATGTGGACATTCACTCTATGTAAGAGTCCCAGGACTATTTTCGGTCGGTTCTGGCAGGACGCCTGGTACTACTTATGGAATAGGCCAGCCCGCATAATTGCGATCAACGAGAAGGAAGACCTGGTGGTTTTCAAGAATGAGATGATAAATTTCGATCGGCCACAAAAACTGGGCCTTCTGGACACGGGCGTAATCTACTTCCGGCGTCAACTGGCCAGACGCTCTCGAGACTTCCAGCGCCTGGGCGGGGCCCACGGGTGCCTTAAGCAACCTCCTGATCCCGAGCGTGTTCGGCAATAGTCTGGATTTCGGTAAATAGCATCAGGTCCACAAATACCGCACCAGGCCGATAATGAAAGCCATCCAGGTCAGAGAGCAGGGCGGGCCTGAAGTTCTGCGCCTGGATGAGTTCGATATCCCTCCCCCCGGGCCGGGCCAAGCCCAGGTCAAATTGGCCTCCATCGGTGTAAATTTTCGCGATATCTACCAGCGCAGCGGCGTCTACAAGATGGACCTGCCTTACATCCCGGGCTCCGAGGGAGCGGGCCTCGTTACCCGGGTCGGCAGCGACGTCGATGAAGTGCAGGTGGGGGACCGGATCGTATATTCCGGCGTCCTTGGGTCCTATGCCGAGTATGCCAACGTTCTGGTTCGGCGAATGATCAACCTCCCCGATTCCATGGATTTCTCCCTCGCGGCTGCAGTCATGGGGCAGGGGATGACGGCCCATTACCTGGCACATAGCACCTACCCCCTCAAATCCGGCGATACGTGTCTCGTCCACGCAGCCGCCGGCGGCGTCGGGCTGCTGCTGACTCAGGTGGCTAAGCTCCTGGGGGCCAGGGTCATTGGGACCGTGTCGACCCAGGAGAAGGCCAGGGCCGCCCGGTCAGCAGGGTGCGACTATGTGATCCTGTACACGGAGCAGGATTTCGAGGCCGAGGTGCGCCGGTTCACCGAGGGCCGAGGGGTCCAGGTGGTGTACGATAGCGTCGGCAAGACCACCTTTGACAAGAGCATCAACTGCCTGGCACCCAGGGGATACATGATCCTCTACGGCCAGTCCAGCGGCATGGTGCCCCCAATAGACCCCCAGATGCTCAACCAGCACGGGTCTCTCTTTCTAACAAGGCCTTCGGGTATCCATTACACCGCAACTCGGGACGAACTGGTATGGCGGGCCAGGGACATCTTCGACTGGGTCGTCTCCGGTGAGTTGAATGTCCACATCGATGTCCACCTTCCCCTTCATCAGGCCGCCGAGGCACATCTACGTCTGGAGGAGCGACGCAACATAGGCAAGGTGCTCCTTCGTCCATAGCAGCCTGTCTGTGTCGTGAGCGGCGAGCTTTAACTCGATCCCCAGGCCCTCTGTTCGTGGCCCGACCTAGCGCCCAGCCCTCGGTCTTTAAAGTTGACAAACACTATTCCCTATGATACGAAATGCTTTTAGGCAGGCCCTTTTGTAGCGTTCACAGGAGAGCCATGGGAGAGATATTGCTGGTCGGCACCACTCATTACCCGCCGCTGCTCTATCCAGATGAGGGTATGGTTTCTCAGCTGAGGAAGCACATGGAGAGCGACCGGGTGCCGTCTCATATGAGGGAGGAGCGTAACTGGCCCAAGGAGATGCAGGCGGAGTACGGCCCCAACGGATCGAACGCCATGGCCTCCGCCGCCGCTCACCGTGAGCGCCTGGTAAAAGCTTTCCGCAGGGTGCGCCAGGAGATCGACGCATTCTCGCCCGATTTTGTCCTTATCTGGGGCGACGACCAGTACGAGAACTTCAGAGAGGACCTTGTTCCCCCATTTTCCGTCTACATCTCCGACAAGTTCGAGACCCAGCCTTTCAAGCGACTGTGGTATTCGCCCAGCGGCGAACAGGTCTTCAACGTCTGGGGAGAGCCTGTGGATAAGGTGTTCGTCCACCGGGGCCATGCCGACGGCGCGAAGTTTCTAACAAGCCGCCTGCTGGAGATGGGCTACCCGATGCCCTACTCATACAAGCCCCTTCACTTTCAGGGGCTTCCCCACGCCTTTATGAACACGCTGCTTTTCCTGGACTACGACCGCAACGGATTCGACTATCCAGTGGTCCCCTTCCACGTGAACTGTTACGGCAGCAGTGTTGTGCGCAACCGAGGCGGCAGCCCCTTGAACGCGTCCGAGAATGCCGAGCCCGACCCACCAGCCCCGTCGCCACGCCTGTGCTTCGATGTCGGAGCGGCTACGGCACGGGCCCTCAAGGACAGCCCATACCGGAGCGTGCTCATAGGCTCCTCCAGCTGGTCCCACGCCTTCCTCACGCTGAAGCACCACATGCTTTGGCCAGACGTAGAGGCGGACAGGGCCAGGTTCGAAGAGCTGCGGGAAGGCAAGCAGCACCTGTGGAAGGACCTCACCCTGGACCAGATAGAGGACGCGGGGCAGCAGGAGCTGTTGAACTGGGTCTGCCTGGCCGGCGCCATAACCGAGCTGGGATACAAGCCGGAGATCATCGACTTTACCCAGACCTATATCTTCAACTCCTCCAAGTGCATGATGGTGGCCCGAGCCTAAGGAATTGCAGATGGAAGCCAGGTCGTTTTCCTTTGGCTCAAAGTATACGGGTGTTAGACTAAAGAGGGCTTTTAAGAAGGCCCCTGTTCCGGTCAATGACGAAAGGTAGAAAGCCATGGTCGTTACCGCATCCACACCAAA
>JACZVB010000241.1 GCA_022572865.1 Chloroflexota bacterium
GCTCGACCACGCTGCGGGTCACCTCACCAACGATCTTCATGTTGGTGAACAGCAGGTCGTCCCTGCTCATACCCGGCTTCCGCGCGATGCCTGCGGTTATTACCACTATGTCCGAATGGACGGTATCTTCGTAGCTGTTGGTGCCCGTGACCTGAGAGTCGTAGCCCAGCACCGGGCCTGCCTCCAGCAGGTCTAGCCCCTTGCCCTGGGGCAGACCTTCGATGATGTCCACCAGCACTACATCGGCATAACCCCTCTCCACTATCCTTTGGGCCGCCGTTGCGCCCACATTGCCGGCACCCACCACCGTAATTTTTTTCCTCATCATTTATCCTTGCATTGTGTAGTAATCCCTTATTCAACCCTTTCCTACCACGACCCGGCTCTCCACAGCGCTATGCGGCTAAACCCTGGGGTATGCCCACCCACCTCGTCCTCCATCCCGCCTGTCCTGCCTGTCCCAATACTCGGGACTTGCCGAAGGAAGGCTGTCCCGATACTCGGGGCTTGTCGAAGGAAGCTTGTCGAAGGAGATGAGCAGTCAGCCTTCCACCGAGAAAGTGCCGGCTCAACTTTCACACAGAGTCAGGCCGATCGACCTACGCGTATACCAGGCCCTCCCAGCGGGATTGGACCTTGGGGTCATTGACAGTGTCAAGAAGGTACTCGCCAAAATCCTTCCCCGTGGCCCCGGTGTCCCGCCCGGTCATCACCAGCTTCCTCTCGTACTGGCCGCAGATGTCCAGGGCCATGCTCAGCCTATGGCCCAGGTCTTTATACCCAATGTGGTCCAGCAGCATCGCCCCCGCCCGAATCATAGAGCTGGGGTCGGCATACTTGGCCCGACCCTCCCTCACCATGCGGGGAGCGCTGCCGTGAATCGCCTCGAACATGGCGTACTGGTCCCCTACATTGGCGCTTCCCGCGGTCCCCACACCTCCCTGCATCTCCGCCGCTTCGTCCGTGAGAATATCACCGTACAGGTTGGGGAGGACGATGACCTGGAAGCTCTTGCGGCGCTTCGGGTCCAGCAGCTTTGCCGTCATTATGTCGATATACCAGCCCTCCCAGCTGATGTCTGGATAGTTCTTGGCCACCTCTCTGGCCATGTCCAGGAACTTGCCATCGGTGGTCTTGATCACATTGGCCTTGGTCACCACCGTAACGCTGGTCTTTCCGTTCTCCTTGGCGTATTTGAAAGCGGTATCTATGATCCTCCTCGACCCGGGGCTGGTGATCACCTTGAAGTCGATGGCCAGGTCCGGCGTCACGTCGACTCCCTGGCTGCCCACGGCGTACATGTCCTCCGTGTTCTCCCGGAAGAACATCCAGTCGATCCCCTCCTTGGGTATCCGCACCGGGCGGATGTTTGCGTAGAGGTCCAGCTCCTTCCGCATCGCCACGTTGCAGCTCTCGATGTTGGGCCACTCGTCTCCCCTCTCAGGGGTGGTGGTGGGACCCTTCAGGGTAACGTGACACTTCTTGATCTCCTCCAGCACATCGTCGGGAATGGCCATCAGGTGTTTGGCCCGGTTCTCGATTGTAAGGCCCTCGATAACACGAAAGTCCACTTTGCCCTTGGCGATCTCGTCCTTCAGCAAGACCTCCAGCACCCGCTGGGCGTCCTCGGCTATGTACGGGCCGATGCCGTCTCCACCCAGCATCCCCACCACGATCTTATCCAGCTTGGTATAGTCCATGCGCTCGGATCGGACCTTGATCCGCTCGATCCGCTGAAGCTGCTCCTTCAGCACCTTGCCAAACTGCTCTTTTGCCGCGTCTATAGCCTTCGCATCATCCAAAATGGTTCCTCCCCTACAGGTTTATATCGTGTCCGACAGAACTATCCGGGCCCCTAGCCGATTACGGCCAGCACCTCGCCCTTGGCCACCGATTGCCCGGGACTGCACGGCAGCGACACCACCTTGCCGTCTACAGGCGAGGGCAGCGAGTTCTCCATCTTCATCGTCTCTATCAGTATCACGCTCTGCCCGGCCTTCACCTCCTGGCCCACCTCCACCTCGTAGCGGATGACGGTACCAGGCATGGGGGACACCACGGAGTAGGTCCCGTCCCCCGAGACCGGAGCAGCAGATGCCGCCCTGGGAGCGGGGCCGGGGCTCGGGGCCGGCGCAGGCGGTCGAGGGGCCGGGGAAACGGGCCTGGCGACGGGAGGCGTAGATACGGGGCGGGGCGCTACCGGGGCAGGCTTGAGCGCGGCCCTCGTGACCGATATCGGGACCTCCGAAAGAGGTTCCACGTCCACCTGGAACTGCTCATCGCCCACCCAGACATTGAAGGAGCGGCGGGTCGGGCCTTTGGCCTTAGCCCCCTCTCCCTTTGCTGCCAGCCTGCCCTCCTTAGCCTCCTTGATGAGCCGGTCCTCGGCCTCCACCTCTTCCAGGGTCCTGGGCCGGACCTCTGCGGGAGGTTCCTCCAACCCGTATTTCCACCTGAGGAACTTCATCCCCGTAGCGGGAAAGAGGGCGTAGGTCAGCACATCCTCTATGCCCTTTGCGATGCCATCGGTCTCCTTCTTCGCCTTCTCCAGCTCCGGCTCAAGATGGTCTGCAGGCCTGTCGGTAATGGGCTTCTGGCCCCTGGGATAGTCTTTCAAGGCCCGCTTTACCAGGTCGGGATCCATCGGGGCTGGGGGCTGGCCATACAGGCCGTAGACATAGTCCTTCACCTGGTTAGAGATATTCTTATACCTGCCGAAGAGCACATTCTGGACGGCCTGGATGCCGATTATCTGGCTGGTGGGCGTCACCAGGGGCGGGAATCCCAGGTCCGCCCTCACCCGCTGCAGCTCCTGGTGCACCTGGTCCAGCTTGTCCAGGGCGTCCGCCTCCCTGAGCTGAGCGACCAGGTTGCTTATCATGCCCCCGGGGACCTGGTGGCTGATCACCTGGGTATCTATCACCGATAACCTGCTGGTGTCCAGAAAATTCCGGTACTTGGGGAAGATCCTCTCCAAGTGTCGCGCGATACCCGGGGCCTTGCTCATGTCTAGCTCAGGCCCTCTGGGTCGTCCCTTGAAGGCCACCGCCATGGTCTCGACCGAAGGGTGAGAGGAGCGCAGGGCAAAGGGCGCAAGAGACGTGTCCAGTATATCCAGCCCCGCCTCGATGGCCTTCAGCGCGCTCATCGAGGCCATCCCGCTGGTGTAGTGGGTGTGAAGCTGAATGGGAATCTTCAGTTTCGCCTTCAGCGCCTTGACCAGCTCGTAGGCGTCGTATGGGCTCAGGAGCCCGCCCATGTCCTTGATGCATAGGCTGTCGGCCCCCATCTCCTGGAGCTTCAGGGCCTTCTTCACGTAGTACTCCAGGGTGTAGACCGGCCCCCCCAGCCCGTCTCCGGTGATAGTGTAGCTCAGGCATGCCTGAATATGCTTCCCACTCTCCTTGATGGCGGCAAAGCAGGTCACCATGTTCCGCTCATCGTTCAGCGCATCGAAGACCCGGAAGATATCTATCCCAACCTCCGCCGATTGGTGAACGAACGCCTTCACCACATCATCGGGGTAATTGCGGTAGCCCACCAGGTTCTGACCCCTCAACAGCATTTGGAGCGGGGTCTTGGGCATGAGGCGCTTCAGCACTCTAACCCG
>JACZVB010000242.1 GCA_022572865.1 Chloroflexota bacterium
AGATCGCAGCATGAAGTCGGCGCGGATCACTCAGGGTCTGCGGACGATTCTTCATCAGAGTGACGGAATGCTGACGCTGCTGTACGCGGGACATCACGAAGATTCCTATCGTTGGGCCGAGCATCGGAGAGTCGAGAATCATCCTGTCACCGAGTGCTCCACTAGCAATGCGCGTTCGGAACACTATGCTTCCTGCAATGTCGTCTTGAGCAGGCGTTCCTTCTACCTTGCTAAGAATCTCAGCAGCAGTTGTGTTGAAGTCGTTACCATCCGCACCTTGAAATCGAATTCGCCCAAGTGTGTCACCAGTTTGAACAATGGTGTTTGACCCAAGAGTAGCGTGCCGACTCTTGAGGAACCGTACATCAGGGCCAGAAGCGTTGTCTTCAAACCTCGCGAATCCCATCGAAGAAGTCGGTGTGTTCGTACCGAGCACCTGAAACTCAGGGGTAGCACCGAAATCTATCTGGGCCGTGTGCCCGATGACAATCCCGGTGTTGTCATCTGTGAAGATGTCGATCTTGATATCTAAACTGTTTGTGTCGATTGCAAAAACTTCGTTTCCGCCACAAGCGATTCCAAGTGTGTTCGTCGTCTTACGAAAAATCCCAGTGGCGGGGTCGTCATTGAAACGCACGCCGGGAGTTCCCGAAGATCCGTCGTCCACAACCGCCAGGATTCCACCGCTGATGATGGCGAACTGGTCGTCCGAGCGGGTCGGCAGGAGCCGGAATACCAACTCTCCTTTCTTAAGGGAGGCGTAGTTGTTGATGTTGGCCTCCTGGGCCAGCGCCAACAGCTCCTCCCTGCTCTTAGCCTCCAGATCGGCTATGTTGATCCGTTCTATTTGGGCGGTCGGGGTGCTCACGATGGGTGTTTCTTTCTCCCTATCATACGAAGAGGGCTCCCTGTCAAAAGAGGGCCGGGTTCAGGCGAGGGTCTGCACGAGGTTATCGATACTACGATTTAGGACACAACAGGGACATCCATGGCTGTCATAGTAGAGGGCTAGACCCGGACCAGACTTTGCCAGTCTTCTATAAAACGTTTCAAGCCTGTATCGGTTAGAGGGTGTTTGAACATCTGCTTGAAAAGCTTGTAAGGAATAGTGGCAATCTGCGCTCCCGCCTTAGCTGCCTCTATAACGTGTTTGGGATGCCTGAGGCTGGCGGCAACCACTTTGGTCTGCATCTCATGTACCTTGAACATCTGGAGCATCTCTGAGACCAGCAGCATCCCGTCCTGGCCCACGTCGTCCAATCTTCCTACAAAGGGGCTGATGTAGGTCGCCCCGGCCAGGGCCCCTAATAGGGCCTGATTGACCGAGAAGGTCAGGGTCTGATTTATCGAAATGCCTTCTTTGGAGAGTACCGAAATGGCCTCGATGCCCGCCTCGCTTACGGGAATCTTGACTACCACGTTGGGCGCCCAGGTAGCGATCTCACGGCCTTCCTCGATCATCTCGTAAGGCCCCTGTCCCATTACTTCGGCGCTAACGGGGCCATCTATGATGGAGCATATCTCCTGGATCGCGGTCCTGAGGTCGGAGTGGCCGGATTTAGCGGCAAGGGACGGGTTGGTGGTGATTCCAGAAACTACACCCAGTCTTGAGGCCTCTCGGATCTCACCTATGTCGGCGGTATCAAGCCATATCTGCATTGAAGCCTTCCTCTAGATTGTAAACTTAAATCTTGCTCCTGTCTACGCCTTGTATTCTTCTACAGACATAGCGGGGAGAGGGTGCTGGCCCCCCTCTCTGAGGGTCTTCTTGGCGGCCCCGATGAACTCCCGGAAGAGGGGGTGGGGCCGGTAGGGCCTGGATTTGAACTCTGGATGGAACTGACATCCCAGCATGAAAGGGTGGCCCCGCAGCTCCGTTATCTCCACCAGGTCTCCCCCCGGGGACATACCGCTGAATGTGAAGCCCGCATCCCCCAGCACCTTCATATACGCGTTGTTAAACTCGTATCGGTGTCTGTGACGTTCGTATACCACCTGGTCATCGTAGGCCCTGCCCGCCAGGGTGTCGGGCGCCGCTTTACACGGGTATGCCCCGAGACGCATGCTGCCGCCCATATTCTCGATGTCCTTTTGGCCGGGCAGCAGGTAGATCACGGGCTCTCCTGTCTCCAGGTCGAACTCGGTGGAATTTGGCTCATCGGAGTTCATGACGTGCCTGGCGAACTCGATGACCATCACCTGCATGCCGAGACAGAGGCCGAGATACGGGACCTGGTTCTCCCGGGCGTATCTCGCGGTCTTTATCATGCCTTCAATGCCCCGAGGGCCGAATCCCCCAGGCACCACGATACCTTTTACAGTGCGTAGGTAGGCATCCAGGCCACCGTTCTCCAGGTCCTCTGAGCGCACCCAGGAAACCTCGATATCGCAATTGTGGTCCAGCCCTGCGTGGTAGAGGGCCTCCCGCACCGAGCAGTAGGCGTCGGGAAGCTCCACGTATTTTCCGACTATTGCGATGGGGAGCGGCTCTTTAGGGGCCTTGATCCGCTCTACCATCGCAGACCAAACGTCCAGGTCCGGTTCGGCGCTGGCTTCAAGGCCCAGCCTGCTTACGATGAGCTGGCCCAAGCCCTGCTCGTGCAGAATCAGAGGCACCTCGTAGATAGTGTCAACGGTAGGAGCCGCAATCACCGCATGCCGCTCCACGTCACAGAATAGAGATATCTTGTCCTTGATCTCGGGAGTCACCGGGTAATCACTGCGACACACAATGACATCGGGCTGAAGGCCTATGCTTCTCAGCTCTTTCACACTGTGCTGGGTCGGTTTGGTCTTAAGCTCGCCGGTGGCGGAGATGTAGGGCAGCAGGGTCACATGGATGTAGAAGACGTTGGACTGGCCCACTTCATTCCGCATCTGCCGGATGGCCTCCAAGAAGGGGAGGCCCTCGATGTCCCCCACGGTCCCTCCAACCTCCACCACCACCACATCCGGCTGGGTCTCCCGGGCCACGGAGAGGATGCAATTCTTGATGGCGTTGGTCACGTGCGGCACCGTTTGGATGGTGCCTCCCAAGAACTCCCCTCGGCGCTCTTGGGCAATGACCATGCTGTAGATCTGACCGGCGGTGACGCTGGAGGTCTTGGTCAGCTCGGTGTCGATGAACCGCTCGTAATGGCCCAGGTCCAGGTCCGTCTCCCCGCCGTCCTTGGTGACAAACACCTCTCCATGCTGGAAGGGGGACATGGTACCGGGATCGACGTTGAGGTAGGGGTCAAGCTTCTGCACCCACACGGAGAGGCCCCGGCTCTTGAGGAGGCGTCCGATGGAGGCGACGCTGATACCTTTGCCCACCGAGCTGACAACACCACCGGTCACAAAGATATATGCGGTCGCCATAGGGCGCGGCTCACTCCCTTGGTGCAAAACTCAGGGGACTTCCCTGGCCAGCCACACGTCCGGACACCCGGAGGATAGGAATCTTTGTCGAGGGGATGGCTCTGGCCGGAGAGAGATGGCTAGAGCCGTAGCATTCATTACCCGGTCCAATACCCATGCACGCGCATAATAGTGACACAGCAAATTATAAGGCCGCGGCGTGAAGGCGTGTCAAGGAGCGGGAGGGCGGAATTGAACGCGTCGTCAAT
>JACZVB010000243.1 GCA_022572865.1 Chloroflexota bacterium
GGGGCTTTAACGCCGCCTCGGGGGTGACGTCGGCCAGCTCGTCCAGGGGGCGCTCGCGGAAGGGGCCGCCGGAGGCGGTGAGGATGAGACGGGACACGGCATCTTCGCCTCGCAGGCATTGCCAGATGGCGCTGGGCTCGCTATCCACGGGAAGAAGGGAGCCCTTGGAGCGTCGGGCCTCGGCCATGACTAGTTCGCCCGCGGCCACGATCACCTCCTTGTTGGATAGGGCCACGGTCTTTCCATGGCGCAGGGCCGCCAGGGTGGGCTCCAGCCCCACCTTGCCCACGGTGGCCATCATCACCACGTCTACGTCGGGGTGGCAGACCATCTCCTCCAGCGATACCCACCGGCGGCCGTTGGCAGGGATGTCCTCAAGCTCGGGGCAAGGGGCGGCACAGCAGACCAGGCTTGGGGAGAACTCGTTGACCTGCTGGACCAGAAGATCGGTATTTCTGCCCGCCGCCAGGCCAATGACGGAGAACCGGTCCGGAAAGGAGCGCACCACATCCAGGGTCTGGCGTCCGATGGACCCCGTGGAACCGAGGATGACGAGCCCTTTTACTCCGTTATCCATCGGACGTAATAATACACTACGACCACGGTGAGAACAACGCTGTCCAGCCTGTCCAGGAGCCCCCCGTGGCCCGGCACCCAAGACCCGGCCTCTTTGGCGCTGACCCACCGCTTCAGGTAGGATTCCGAGAGGTCGCCCAGGGTGGAGGCCACCGCTATCATGGCCGAGATCCCCAGGACCTGGGCCGCCTCCACGGGCAGGTCCAGTGAGTAGTGGATCAGCAGCCCTATGAGCAGGGCCCCGGCCATACCGCCAATGGCGCCCTCCCAGGTCTTGTTGGGGCTGATCCTGGGGGCCAGCTTATGCCGTCCCAGGGCCTTGCCGACGAAATAGGCGCTGGTATCGGCGGCGAAGATGGTGAACAGTGTGAAGAGGACCCACTCCCGGCCCAGGGCCAGCTGTCTCAGGAGCAGAAGGTGGCTGAGGGTCCAGCCCAGGAGAAAGGCCCCGGTGATGGTCCATGCCCAGGGGACCAGGTCCTCTCGCCAGCGCCTCCTCAGAGGCAGGAGGGGCAGGGACAATATGACTGCTGCACCGGCCACTATCGGCATGGTCTTGGCGCCGCCGAAAAGGCTGTTGATCAGGAAGGCCGTGGTCCAGAAGGTGCCGAGTAGGAGAAAGGGTCGGGTCCAGCGTTTGGAAATCAGGAAGTAGAGCTCGTGCAGGGCCGCAATGGCGATGGCGCCCACGACCATGGTGAACCAGGGGTCGCCGAACCAGATGACGGCGAAGATGAGAGGGACCACCACGACTGCGGTCAGGACCCTCGGCACCAGGCCCGGGGTGGGCTGGGCGTTACGCCTGAACAAGTTCATTGTGGGGCCGGCGTCTGGCTCATTACGGGTCCGGCGTCTGGCTCAGACCCCTATACCACCGAACCGCCTCTGTCTCTGGGAATAAGCAAGCAGGGACTTACGGATCTCTTCGCTGTCGAAATCGGGCCACGGCTTGGAAGTAAAGTAGTACTCGCTGTAGGCGGACTGCCATATCAAGAAGTTGCTGAGGCGCATCTCACCGGCGGTCCGTATTATCAGGTCGGGGTCCGGGATGCCGTCGGTGTAGAGGTACCGGGACAGGAGCGCCTCGTCGATGGAATCTGGGTCGACGCCCTTGCGAATGATTCTCTGGACGGCCTGCAGGATCTCGGCCCGTCCCCCGTAATCGAAGGCGAGGCACACAGTTATAACATCGTTGTTCTTTGTTAGCTCGACGGCTTCTTGAATAGAGCCCTGGACATCCTTTGGAAGCCTGTCCAGGCGTCCCAGGTGACGAAGCCTGACGCCCCTCTCATGCAGGCTCTTGGTCTCCCTTTGTATGGCCGAGGCGAGAAACTGGATGAGCCCGTGTACCTCCTCCTGGGGGCGATTCCAGTTCTCGGTGGAGAAGGCGTAGAGGGTCAGATACTTCACCTTGTATTCCACGAAGTGTTCTATGATGGGGCGTACGTTGGAGATGCCCGCGCTGTGCCCCTCCAGGCGTGGAAGGTTACGCTGCTGGGCCCACCGGCCGTTGCCGTCCATGATGATGGCCACGTGCCGGGGAATAGCCCCTTGCACGGGCTGGGTTGCGTCTGGTTTTCCCAACTGTGCTGAGTGTACTGCCACAGTGTTCCTCGGCTCTGTTCTATCTCCGATGGCTCGGGCCTAAGTCTCGATCAGGTCCTTTTCCTTAGCCGCTCCCGCATCGTTGATCCGGCGCACATAGTCGTCGGTGAGCTTCTGCAGCCGCTCTTCGGTCCGCCGTTCCTGGTCCTCGGAAATCTCCTTGTTCTTCTTAAGGGAGCGGGTCTGGTCCATGGAGTCTCGCCTTGCATTGCGGATGCTGACACGGCCCTCCTCCACCCGTTTTTGGACCATCTTGACCAGCTCCTGTCTCCGCTCATCGGTCAAAGGGGGTATGGGAATTCTGATGAGGGTGCCATCGTTGCTGGGGTTCAGCCCCAGGTTGGCCTGAAGGATGGCCTTTTCGACAAGAGAGATGGCCTGTTTGTCCCAGGGCTGAATGGCGAGCAGGCGGGCCTCGGGCACGGAGATGTTGGCGAGCTGGTTCAGGGGCATGGAAGTGCCGAAGTAGTCCACCATAAGGCCCTCTATCAGGCCAGGGCTGGCCCTGCCGGTTCGAATAGTGGCCAGATTGCGCTTCAGGGCCTCAACGGCCTTTTTCATCTTGGATTCTGATTCTGAGAGGAGTTTGTCTGTCATGGCCGCTATCCGGCAGTTGTATCGCGGTGTTAGTGAGCCTCAATTAGGGAACGACTTGTCCCTACAAAAGATTGTACTGGCAGAGGGCGGATTGGACAAGGGGGTTACCGATGTTGGAGGAGGTGCTTGAGCAGGCAGGCCTCTAGTCTGAGGAGGAGATGAAGGTGCCTACTTGCTCCCCCTTCAGTATGCGCTCGATGCTGTCGGGGGCCTGGAAATCGAAAACTATGATAGGAATGTGGTTGTCCAGACATAAGGTTAGGGCCGTGCTGTCCATTATGCCTAAGCGAAGGTTGATAGCCTCCATATGGGTCAGGAAAGGGAGTTTTTTGGCACTGGGATTAAGGTTTGGGTCCGAGTCATAGACGCCATCGACTCCGTTCTTCGCCATCAGTATCACGTCGGCGGCGATCTCTACGGCACGCAGGGCCGCGGCAGTATCGGTGGTTAGATAAGGGTTTCCGGTGCCGGCGGCGAAGATCACGACCCGGCCCTTTTCCAGGTGCCGTATGGCCCTGCGCCTTATGTAGGGTTCCGCCACGGATTGGATAGATAATGCGGTCTGGACCCGGGTCACAACGGACACCTTCTCAAGAGCGTCTTGCATGACCAGGGAGTTGATGACGGTGGCGAGCATACCGGCGTAATCGGCGGTGGCCCGGTCCATCCCGACGGCTGCAGCGGTGGCCCCCCGCCAGATATTTCCTCCGCCAATCACCAGGGCCATCTGGGAACCCGAGTCCAGGGCCGATTTTATCCGCTTTGCTACCAGAGAGACGGTGGCGCTGTCGATCCCGGAGTCTTTATTGCC
>JACZVB010000244.1 GCA_022572865.1 Chloroflexota bacterium
CGAGGGCTGGTTCGCCGTGGTGCTCTCCGGCATCCTCGGCAACTGGTTAGTGGGAATGGCTGCCTTCATGGCGACCGCCGCCCGTACAGTCTCGGGAAAGATTCTCGGCATAGTGTTTCCCATAGTCACATTCGTGGCGTTGGGAATGCACCACACCCCGGCGAATATGGGCTACTATGCGGTTGGACTGATCGAGGGTGGTTCTGGCATCGGGTGGGGGGAGGCAATCTGGTGGGTCATCGTCCCGGCCAGCGTCGGTAACATAATCGGTGGGGCAGTTCTCGTTGCGTTGCTCTTTTGGTTCACCTATGGTCGAAGCCCGCTACAGCGTCAACGTCTCGGTCGTGCGAATGAGTTGGTGCGTAGACAGAACGAAGGAGACTCTGGCAGATAGGGCTGGTCGCAGTCGCTATGGGACCCGGCGTCGGGACCGGGGGCCTGGGGGCGAGGAGACCATCCTAGATTTCCCCCTTCCAAAAAAGGCCCGCCCTGAGTTCGACGAAGGGCAGGGGGTCTGGGGGGTGTCCCCAAACCCTACTGTCGTATAATGTGTGTAAAGAGCGATGGAGGAACACAATGAGCAACTTCAAGGGAATAAACCATCTGGCGCTGGTCACGGGTGACATGGAGAAAACGGTTCGCTTCTACCGGGACGTGCTGGGCATGCCCCTGGTGGCGACCATCGGGAACAGGCCCGACAGCTATCCGTACCGCCACTACTTCTTCAAGCTGGGCGAAGGCAACACCATCGCCTTCTTCGAGTGGCCGGGGATGGTGGAGGAGTTTCACAAGCCCGCAGGCCTGCCCACCCGGGGCCGGGTCCAGTTCGACCACGTATCCTTCAACCTGGAGAGCGAAGACGCCTTGCTGGAGCTGAAGGCCCGACTTGAGGAGCATGAGATCGAGGTGACGCCGGTCATCGACCACAAGATACTCCACTCCGTATATTTCACCGATCCCAACGGCATCGCTCTGGAGGCCACCTACTGGGTCAAGGACCCCACAACCCGAGAAGTCGACTACTCGGACCCCGAGCTCTTCGCCGACCCCGACCCGGTCCCCTCGGCCCGGCCCAGGGTCCCGGCTGCGTAAGCCCTAGCAGTACGAACGCAAAAGAGGCCCCCAACTCATAGGTCGGGGGCCTCTTCATTTCAACGGGACTGTTTTTAAGATTCTTACCACCAGATGCTGGGGGCGTTGGTGAGGAGCTCTATACCGTCGGCGGTGACCAGGATGTTCTGCTCGTAGCCGGCCAGCCCAACCCCCGTCCTGGATAGAAAGGTCTCGATGCCCATGGTCATGCCCTCTTTGAACACCTCGTCGGTTTCGAGACCGATGCGCAGGGAGGGACGCTCCCAGAACAGCCCTATCCCGTGGCCGAAGAGGGGGAACATCTCCGCCAGCTGGTTCTCCTCGGTGCCCGCCTCATCCATCAGCCGCACCCCCAGCTTTACCGTATCATCGACCCGCGCCCCGGGCTTGATTACATCGATGATCCCCTGCACGATCCCGTTGCACTTCTCGATGAGGTCCCGCTGCTCGGCGGTGCCCCGGCCCCCGGCGATGGCCGTCCGGCCGGGGTCCATCCAGTAGCCCTGGAATATCGCGCCGTATACCCAGCCCCGCACCATCTCCCCCGGCTGCGCACCGTCCAGGCTGAAGCCTGCGATGGGCGAGCGGGTGAAGTAGTAGATCGAGTCGCCGTGGGACACGGGGATCATGTGGAACCGGCCCCCGTCCCGGGTCACCTCGTAGGCCGCGTCCGCCGCTGCTTCGGCCTCCGTCTTGCCTTGGACCAGCCCCTCCATCAGCCGAGTTATCGCCCTGCTTACCGTCTCCCCAGCCTTTCGAAACAGCTCTATCTCCAGGGGGCTCTTGATCTGGCGAACGCTGCTGATAAGCTCATCCTGGGGCATCCACTCGATACCCGGGGTGTCCTGCTCCAGTTGTCGGGCGTACTTGACGGGGAAGAAGTCCGTTCCCACCAGGGCTACCTGCCCCTCCACCCCCAGCCTCTTCAGGGCATCGCTGACCCCCCGGATCGGGTCCGTGTGGCCCTCCGCTTTATCGACGGCAAGCTGGTCCATCTCGTAGCTGGGCATGTCCATGATCAGCTCGGGCTCCTGGCCCCTGTGCAGGATCACCGCTGAGTAGGACCTGGCCTGCTGGTGGCCGGGGACGTCCAGTGATTGCCCCGAGAGGTTGGAGTAGTAGTTGGTGAGGTACAGCACGTCGCCGTGCCGCTCGTAGGCGCCCGCGGACTTGCCCCAGATGACCGCGGTCTCGTAGCCCTGGGCCTTCATCCGGTCGTAGACCTTCTGCCAGCGGGCCTCGTACTCCTCCTGCGGGAAATAGGTCTTCTTCATGGGCGTCCTCCCCCCTGCATCGCTGAATGGAGGCCATGTTAGCACACGGCGTCGGATGTGGAAAACCGCAGCCGACATAACTCCTCAGGCATTGGGCCTGGGATACAGGTCCAGACCTTCGGCCCCTGCGTGATAGAATGACCTGGGTGAAGGAACGAAAAGTGCAGAGGGCCTGAGCCCCCGTTCGTGGTGAGCTTGCCTGTCCTGCCTGCCATCGAAGGGAGCAAGGCCGAAGGGTCGAATCATGTCGGGATTAAAGCTATTTTATCTCCGCTTACCTTGATTTGGCCTCCCATTCCTGGCAAACTTGTTCTTGGCCCGTGCTTTTAGAGGAGCGATATGGTCACCGCAGGAATCCTGAACATTACCGGGTACGCCGGGGTAGAGTTGGCCCGACTTCTGCACAATCACCCCGAGGTCACCCTGACATCGGTCACCGGGCGCAGCGCCCAGGGGCAGAAGCTGGGCGAGGTGTTCCCACACCTATCCCATATCGACATGACCATCCAGGGGGAGCCGGGGGAGGCCGATCTCTTCTTCTCGGCCCTCCCTCACAAGTCCAGCGGCGAGCAGGTGATGCCCCTCCTGAAAGGCCAGGCCCGGGTGGTAGACCTCAGCGCCGATTTCCGGCTTCGAGACCCCCAGGTGTACGAAGAGTGGTACCAGGTCCCCCACCCCAGCCCCTCCCTGCAAGAAGAGGCCGTCTACGGCCTGACGGAGCTGTACCGCTCGAGGATAGCCTCGGCCAGGTTGGTGGCCAACCCGGGCTGCTATCCCACCTCTGCCATCCTCGCCCTGGCCCCCCTGGTCAAGGAAGGGCTGATAGGCCCCGACATCATAGTCGATAGCAAATCAGGGGTTTCAGGCGCCGGGCGAGGCCTCAGCCTCAACACCCACTTCTCCGAGGTCAACGAGAACACCAGGGCCTACGGGCTGGACGGCCACCGCCATCTGCCGGAGATCGTGCAGGAGCTATCGCTGCTAGACCCGAACCTGGGGCCCAGGGTGACCTTTGTTCCTCACCTGGTGCCCATGACCCGGGGCATCCTAAGCTCCTGCTATGGGACCCTCACCGATTCCAGAATCTCCATCGACGATGCGGGCAAAGGGGACCTCCACACCCTGTACCGGGACTTCTACCGCGACGAGCCCTTCGTCAAGGTGACGGATACGCCCCCCCAGACAAAGCAGGCCTGGGGCAAC
>JACZVB010000245.1 GCA_022572865.1 Chloroflexota bacterium
GTGGTCGTGGCCATGATGGAGGCGGTGAAGGAGAACTTCGTGAGTATCGTCGTGACCCAGAGGGGGGACCGGTTGAAGATCAGCCGTGAAGTGCTCTCGGAGGCCCAGCTATACCTGGGGTCCGACGCGGTAAGGCTGGGACTGGCGGACGCCATCGGAAGCGATAACGATGCTATCAAGAAGGCAGCCAGCCTGGCTGGCATCTCCGGTTACACGCTGACGGACGTGAACGCGAAGGTCGATCGTCTTCGCATCGAGAGGAACAGAAGGATCATAGCATCATTATTGACGGATGAGGAGCAGGAAGGCTCCATCAGCAAGCTAAAAGCCCTCGAGGAGCTATTTCCATCCTTAGGTGCATTCGGCGCCGGGGAAGGAGGAACCTCGGGAATTGGGGGAGACTCCGGCCTGCCCCAGTTCCTGTACCTGTATGTCACACCTTCTGAGTAGATACTGGAAGTGGCTCATTATTCCCGTATTCGCTGCGGCCTTCGTAGGGGGGATGAGCTTTCGGTTCCAGCGTGGAGGCTACGACCCTCCCCCCTCGAATCTGCCGGTCTTTGAGGCGGTCACCGTGACCTATGCCCCGATCCGGGGGTTCAGGGAGGTGATCCCAGTCCGCGAAGGCCTCCTGTTGGTGGACCGGGCCCATTTCAACCAGTTCGATGAGGAGGAGGTCAACATCCTGCTGGCCCGGGTGGCGGATAGAGGCTATAGCATCGAGTTCCTCAACGACGGCGGTCAGCTTGAGGAGAAACTGCAGAGTGCCGACAGCTTCCTGGTGATACTTCCCGGGATTGCTTATGACGAAGGAGACGCCGCCCTTGCGCAGGACTTCGTGGACACAGGCGGGAAAATCCTCCTAATAGGGGACCCGGGCCGGGCCAGTGAGATCAACAGTCTAGCCAGGACCTTTGGTGTCCTTTTCCAGCCCGGATATCTTTACAACGTGGTGGAGCACGATCTTAACTTTCGGAACATCTTCATCTCGGACTTCCGCACCGACCAGGTCACCGATGGCCTTGGCAAGATCTCCCTGTATTCCGCCGGCTCCATCAAGTCCTCAGGGTTTCCTCTGGCGTTCAGCGATGCCAACACCTTCTCATCTATGGTAGAACGGGTCGAGGCCTTTTCCCCCTTGGTGAAGGGTAGCGACGGCCGGGTGCTGAGCATATCCGACCTTACCTTCATGATCTCCCCCAACAACGCTATATGGGATAACGACAGGCTTATCGCCAATCTGGCCGACTACCTGACGACGAGCGAAAGGATACTCTTTGAATAATCTCCCTTCCATCTCATCCCGATTCAGCCGCTGGTCGCCGCGTAGAAAACTCCTGGCTGCCGGGGCCTTGCTGGCCGCGCTCCTTATCATCGCGGCGGCCTGTAGCGACGATGAGGCCATCCCCCAGCCCACCCCCATTCCCCCTTCTCCCATTCCTGCTTCCGAGCTGGCTCGTCTGTCCCCCTCGGCGCGAGAGGCGTTGATACAGTTCGTCGTTGGACACCGGGGCATCACAGGCGATTGGGAGCAGTTCCACCTGGACTTTGACCTCTGGAGGGAGGGCCTGGTTGCCTGTGACGCCAGCTCGGTGACGGTGAGCCTCCTCGGGTTTGCCAGCGATTTCGCTCCGATAACCGAAGCGGCCAGGGGCCTGCCCCGCTCCGTCGACGTCAGAGGGCTGTCCGACGAATTGACCGCCGCAGCCGTCGCTGAGGAGAAGACCCTGAGAGAGCTGAGGGATGGGTGGAGCCCCGGGGCAACGTCCCTGTTCGAAGCGGTAGACCTCCAGCGCTCGGCCTCCGCCGACGTTCGGAAGAGGGTGGCCGACAAGATCCTGGACCTGGTAGAGCAGACCTCTTCCGAATCCCGGGAACTGGTGGATGGCTTCGCTGCTGCCTCGAGTAGCCTGAACCGCAAATGGGACTCATTTCATGCAGACTACGAGGGCCTCAGGGCCGAGCAGCCCACCTTGAATCCGTCCGTGTTGGGCGCGCGGCTCAGCGGGTTGGTGAGCCAGTTTAGCGACGTGGCCCAGGACGCCCGAGCCCTCCCCACCACCCCGTCGACCCGCTCCATCGCCAAGATACTGGTGGACGCAGTGGAGCAGGAGGACCTGGTCCTGAGAAAGCTGCGAGGCATCTTTTCCAGGACTGAGGACCTCTCGGGTGAAGGGGAGAGCATATCGTCGACCCTGGCCTTTGACGAGTTCGACATTGCCCTGGTGAACAGCAATGCCGCGAGGCGCGAGGCGGCGGAGCAGCTGGCCGATGTAGTAGAGGGGTCCTCCAGCGAGAATGAGATGGCTGTGGCCCAGTTCAGCGACGGCTATGACCAGTTGGTATCTGCGTGGAGCGCCTTCGACCAGCAATACGAGGCCTGGAGAAGGGACGAGGGGGGCTGCGACCGGGCCGGCGCAACCCAGGCGCTTTCTCAGTTCACGGTCCAGTTCAGCGGGCTTGCTACCCGAGTGAGGGTCCTGCCCCGCCTGGAGATTCTACAGTCCCTGGGAGAGGTCTTTGTGGAAGCTGCCGAGCGGGAAGAGCAGGCCCTCAGGAATTTGCGCACCACCTGGCGTCCCTTCGACTCCGAGGTGTATGGCTCATTCGATCAGGAACGGAGCACAGCCGGCCAGTTCAGGCGACAGGTGGCCGCAGGCCTAAACGAGCTTATAACCCAGCACGACATCTCCGGTGGAGAGTTGGCCAGATAAGCGACCGTACTCCGTTTTCTGTTCCTGGGCCGAGCCGCAGTGGGGGCAGCGTAGCTCCTCCACATCCTCGACGCCGTAGTCCCGGGCCGCCGACTCCTCCGATACGTAGCCGTTGATAACGTCCTGCCGCAGCGCCTCCCGGTCCCTCTGGCTGGGGTCCCCGTAGCCCCCGGACCCTGCCACGTCGTACCAGATCTCGCCTCCAGCGGCCACCGGGAACGAAGGCCCCTTGCCCTTGACCGGCGTCTTGTTCCCTTCATTATCGATCAGGTGGATCTTGCTGACGGAGCCGGGCTGTCCCCCGTAAAGCCCAAACGGGGCGGACTTGGCCCTCTCGCAGCAGGTGGTGATTATGGCCGTATGGTCGATGATGCGGGTCACACGCCGGGCCCCCAGGCCACCCCTGTACTTGCCTGCGCCGCCTGTATCGGGGATCAGCTCGTACCGGTCGATCATGATGGGAAACCGCATCTCCAGCTGCTCGACGGGGGAGTTCATGGTATTGCTGATACCCACCTTTACGGCGTTTATCCCGTCCTGGTTGTACCTTGCCCCCATGCCTCCGGCCAGGGTCTCGTAGCTTACATATCTGCGCTTGGTCTTCGGGTGAAGGCCCCCGACGGTTAGTATGGCCGAGGTGCCCTGGGACCCGGCCAGCACGTTCTGGGGATACCCGGGGGCCACGGCCCCGAAAAGCATATCGCATATCCGGTGGGTCATCTCGTGGTTGGCGAAGACCACGGGGGCCGGGGGCAGCACGTTGACCACCGATCCCTCGGGGGCGGTGACCGTTATGGGCCGCCAGGCCCCGGAGTTGGGTGGGATCAGGTCGTTGGGATCTACGATCATCTTT
>JACZVB010000246.1 GCA_022572865.1 Chloroflexota bacterium
CAGCCTGCCCACCCGCCTCTCCCCTTATGCGTGGCAGTGGGCATCTACAGACTGTGGATGGCGGCAAGTCCTGGTTCGCCGTGAACAGCGGACTCGATAGCCTGGATGTGCTAGGTCTCGCGTTTGAACCTGGCAACGCGAATGTTCTCTCCGCCGGGGCCGGCGATTCGCTCTATATTAGCCAAGACGCCGGTGCTTCTTGGAAGAAGATTTTCTCCGCTCGGCGGGGTGCTAGAGTCTCCTCGATAGCGTTCGATCCACTTGCTCCAAGGGTCATTGGCACCCGCGGAAGAGCCGAAGGAGTCTATGTCTCATGGGACGCCGGGGGTTCCTGGTCCCAAGCTAACGACGGCTTGGCAGACCAATTCGGGATACCGAGGAACACCTACGAGCCATTCAGCGGTCAAACCGATAAGGCACTGACAGATTGCAGTTGAACCCTTAATATTGTCTGTAAAACAGCCATTTATCGAGGAGGAGGCCCAACTTTGGAAACCCGTGAGCAGATGCTGGAGAAAAGAGAACGGCTGCGGAGGTGGATACCATCATCTCGAGTTGAGAGCTCCGCTGGCGGGGCCAACCACATAGCGGTCTATGCTAAGGACCTTGAAGCGACCGCAGCATTTTACACCGAGGTCATGGGCATGCCCCTGATAGAGGTGATCGACAACCGGGACGTTCCCGAGTCGACTCACATGAACGTCGACATTGGCGGAGGGATGATGCTATCGTTCTTCGATTTCCCCCATATTCCCCGACTGCGCAGGCGAGCCCCTGAGGGTGTGGGCAATGTGATGCACATAGCCCTGGAGATCACCGAAGGGCGTAAGGCGGAAGTGAAATCGCGCCTCGATGCGAAGGGCATCGACTACCAGGAGATCGGCGGCTCGGTGTACCTCAAAGACCCTAACGGCCTGGGAATAGAGCTTTTGCCTATCACAAGTGCCTGAAGCATATTCGGCGCTTCACAGGCAGGGTGGCTTGGACAGGCCGGTCTGACGCAGAGCGTCTCGGACCTCCTCGTTCCCCGGGCCCTCGACCAGGGCAAAGAACTCAATGGCCAGGGCCTCGGATGGCTCTCCCCGTAGCAACATAGAGATAAATATCTTGCCGTACAGGTCCTTCAGGGCGGCGTCGCCCGAGGCCTGAATCATGATGCCCAGCTCCAGGAAGGGTGTTCCCCTTTCCTCCCTGGGGGCAGCCATGAACTCCTGGAGTTTTTCCGCTACCTGCGTGTTCCCTGAAAAGACGGGCACGATTGCCGCATCATTCACCAGCTCCTGGAGGGGACGGGCCGCGGTTGCCAGAGAGGAATCCAGGAATGCCGTCCACTTGGTCTGCAAATCCGGGTCGTCCGAGGCCTGAATCAAGGCAGACAGCTTACTGAACGCCTCAGCCGCCTCGGCCGGTGACCCGGGCCCTGAGAATCTCTCTCCGTCAATGCCGATGTGGGTTTCGAGCCAGTTGACCTGGTCCAGCAACGCTTCGATGGGAGGGTTGTGGCCCGAGTCGTACCACTTGATCTCTTTCGGTTCGCTGCCCGCCTGTTGGAACTGTGTCGCTGCCTCCTGGGGTATGCGCAGATCGCGGCGGCCGGATTGAAAGAGGAGGGCCGCGGGTGCCGCGTTGCCGATGTGGTTGATCGGCTCGATGGGCTCCATCGCTGACAACCAACGCTCTCGCTGCTCTTCGGTAAGGCGCTGGAGGGGGCCAGTGGGGCTGTCAATCGTCCTGGCCCGTGCTACAAGGCCTCCGATGCCCATTGTGAGGGCATAGGCCTTGATCCGGTCCTCGATACCCGCCAGCAGCCCGCCCATGGCCGCGCCGTAGCTGCTACCGACGTAGGCGATGCGGTCCGGGTCCACATCCCTCAGGGATGTGAGGAGGTCTACGCCCCGGCGTAGATCGATAATGAGTTGGATCTGCTCCTCCCGGTCCTGCTCGGTGAAGGTGACAGGCTCTTCCGTTGGATCGGCCTGCATGCGACGGGTGAAGGGCGCATCGATAAGGAGTGAAACGACACCGGTCTTTGCCAGGTCTCTGGCATACCCGAGCAGGTCACCCCGTCCTCCAGGCAGCCCGTGGAGGAGAATCACGCCCGCAAAGGGCCCCGGCCCATCGGGGACTACCAGAAAGGCGGTGACTCGACCTCCCTTTGGACTGGCATAGGAGATGTCATGGATTACGACACAGTACTGCTCTCGGGCCGAGACCTCTCGTATATCGAGCGGCGCCTGCCGGTCGTAGTCGAACAGGCTGAGTAGCTCTTCGTATGACAGGGCGATAGCGGCCGGCAGGGGAGTCGGTGTGGGTTTGGGGGCCGGCGCAGCTGTGGCTGGTATTGGAGTCGCAGTAGGCTCTGGAGGTGCTGTGGAGGAGGCCGGAGACGCCTCTCCCCCACAGGCAGCAAAGATGACAATGGCCGCCAGCGAGATGGCTACCAGGGAAGGCCATGCCATCTTCTTAGTTGCTTTATGGGAATGAGAGCGGGTCATTTGCAATCCGTATTACAGGTCTCCCTCTAAGGGTCGAGACCAGGGTCTTGGGTCAAATAGAGGCTATCTACGTGAGGAAGCCACTCAGGTAGTAAACGAATCAAGGTGCCTTCTTGTTACCACTTGCATGTCTAATATACAGCAGGCCCCTGGCCCCGGGTCCGATGTGGCGGACGCGGGGTAGATCCTAGGGGATAGGAAAGCTTAAATCTTCACGGCCGAGGTTGCATCATATCTAGTAAGTGAAGTTAACCGACCAGTCAACTATTGTCCACAGGAAGTTTTCGAGGAAGTCAGTCATAGTCCCACGAGTGCCGTGGGAAGGGCGAAAAAGAAAGAAGGAGGCAACAGATGTCAAACTCAGGGAAAATTCTGGTAACGGGAGCCACGGGTAACGTTGGCAGTCTATTAATACCTATCCTGGCTAACTTGGGTGCCGATGTTCGCGCGCTGGTCCATAGCGAGTCCAAGGCACAGGGCCTCAAAGATGCGGGCGTCGAAGTCGTTGTAGGCGACCTGGATAAACCCGACACCTTGGATGCCGCTTTTCGAGGGGTGGATAAGGTTTTCCTGATCACCCCACCGAATCCCAACCAGGTCACGCAAGCCCGCAACGGAATCGCCGCCGCCAAGCGCGCGGGCAACCCGTTCATAGTCAGAATGTCGGCGGGCGCACTCAAAGAGATGCCCGGTGCTTTACCGCGTGTTTCAGGGCAGCACTCCGAGATCGATGCGGAGCTGAGGGCGTCCGGTCTACCCTACACCATCCTCAAGCCACACTTCTTCATGCAGAACACGATGATGGCGGGGCAGACCGTCGCATCGGACGGTGCCGTGTACATGCCGATGAAAGAGGGCAAACTCGGCATGATCGACGTACGCGACATCGTGGACGTGGCAGTCAAAGTCCTCACTGAGGATGGCCACGAGGGGAAGACGTACGAGCTGACCGGCCCGGCGTCGATCTCCTTCCACGACGTGGCGGCCGGGCTCTCCAAGGCCCTGGGCAAGGAGGTCAAGTACGTGGACGTCCCGCTCGAGGCCGGCCGGGAGGGGATG
>JACZVB010000247.1 GCA_022572865.1 Chloroflexota bacterium
TGGGGGTCGCAGGCCTCGGACCCGACAGGGTCTTTGTCGATGGGCAGCCCGAAAAGGAGCACCGCCGGAATGCCCAGGCCGGCGACCTCTTCGGCCTCCTTGGCGGCCATGTCGATAGACAGCTGAAAGATGCCGGGCATAGATGGGATCTCTCGCTTCTGACCGTAATCGTGGGTTACGAACATCGGATATATGAAGTCCTTGGGACTGAGGGTGGTCTCCTTGACCATCTCTCTCAAGGCCTGGGTGCGGCGAAGGCGTCTCATCCGCTGGATGGGAAACCCGGTGGCCTGTTGCCTGGTCAATTGGTCTATGGTGCTCTTCATCAAAGGCTCCTTACGTGCCGGACTAGTTCCTCCACCAGCCCGGGTATTGTGTGGTCTGAGGCGACCACATCAACCTTCAGGCCCACCTCCTCGGCCGTTGCGGCTGTGACGGGCCCGATACATGCTATGCAAACTCCGCCAAGGGGCTCCAGATCGCCGTCGAGAATCCGGACCAGGTTTCTCACCGTGGAGGAGCTGGCGAAGGTTGCGATGTCCACCTCTCCGTCGGTAAGGCGCTTCAAGGCCCTGGGCGCGGTCTGGGCAGGGAGTAGGGCGCTGTAGGCCGGGGCCTCGTCAACTAGTGCGCCGCGGGCCTTCAGGCCTTCGACCAGCAGGGGCCTCGATCCCTCGGCCCTGGGCAGAAGGAAACGTGCGCCCCGGATGTCCATACCCTCGAACTCCTCCAGGACCGCCTCGGCCACATACTTCTTCGGGACCAGGTGGACCCGGGCCCCTCTGTCCTCGATGGCCCTGGCCGTGGCGGAGCCGATGGCGCAGGTCTTGGCGCCGTTGAGGGCGCTGATGTCGAGGCCCTTGGCCTTCAACCTGTCGAAGAACGCCTCCACTCCGTTGACACTGGTGAAGACGATCCAGCTGTAGTCATCGATGCTGTCGATGGCCCGGTCCAGGGCGGCCACATTCTCCGGGGACTGATGAATCTCTATGGCGGGCAACTCGATCACATCGGCGCCTTCTCGGGCGAGGCGGGCCGAAAGGGCACTGGCCTGCTTGCGGCTTCGAGTAACCAGGACAGTCTTGCCGAAGAGGGGCCCGGACTCGTACCAGTTCAGCTCTGACCTCAATCCCGCCACTTCCCCGATGACGGCCACGACCGGGGGTGAAAAGCCTCTCTGCTTCGCCAGGCCGCCGATGTTCGACAGGGTCCCCTCCAGGGTCTGTTGCCGGGCCGTGGTGCCCCAACGGACCAGGGCGACCGGGGTTTCGGGGGAGCGCCCACCGGCGATGACCTGCTCCGCTATGGCCGTCAGATTGCCTATTCCCATTAATAAAACGATAGTGTCCCCGGCCCTTGCCAGACGATGCCAGTCTATGGACGATTCCTCTTTCTCCGGGTCTTCGTGGCCGGTGACGATGGTGACGGAAGACGAATAGCCCCGGTGGGTGACTGGAATGCCGGCGTAAGCGGGAACCGCCGTGGCCGACGAGACCCCGGGGACGACTTCGAAGGGGACCCCGGCCTTGACCAGGGCCATCGCTTCCTCCCCTCCCCGCCCGAAGACGAAGGGGTCGCCCCCCTTCAGCCTAACTACCTGTTTGCCCTCCCTGGCCCTGGCCACCAGCAGATGGTTGATCTCATCCTGGCCCAGGGTGTGCCGCCCAGGGCCCTTTCCCACAAAGATAGTCTCGCATTCGGCTGTGGCGTGGTCTAACAGGACAGGGTTCACCAGCCTGTCGTAGACTATGACATCGGCCTCCTTGATGCGGTCCAGGGCCTTCACGGTGATCAGGCCCGGGTCCCCCGGGCCGGCCCCAACTAGAGATACCCGCCCCTTTTTGCTCATCTCTCCACCGATGCTATCATGCTGGCGGCCCCCAGGGAGTTCAGTTTCTCCGCGAGGACCAGTCCCAGTTCCTTGGAGGACTCCCCGTTGCTTTTAACCTCCGCCCGTATGATCTGGTAGGTGGCCTGGTCTGCCACCATTCCCCTCAGGACCAGGTCTGCGTCCTCGTAACAGGCATACGCGGTGATGGGTGCCAGGCAGCCTCCACCCATACTACTCAGGGTGGAGCGTTCCGCCTCTACGGCTTGCCGGGTAGGGGGATGGTCGATAGGCTCGACGAGCCTTTGGGTCTCTTCGTCGTCGGCCCGCACCTCCACCGCCAGGGCCCCCTGGCCTACCGCCGGCAGGCACAGGTGGGTGGGAAAATACTCGGTGATCCGGTCCTCCCAACCCATTCGGACCAATCCCGCTGCTGCAAGGACCACCCCCTCGTACTGGCCCTCCTCCATCTTACGCATTCGTGTGTCGATATTACCTCGGATGTCCAGCACTTCGATGTCGTTTCTGGCCGCCTTTAGCTGGGCCTTACGCCGCGGGCTTCCGGTGCCCAGCCGGGAGCCGGGAGGTAGATCATGGAATGACGTGCCTCGAGAGCTGATGAGCACGTCCCGGGGGTCGAGCCTGGGAGGGATGGCGGCTATGCGAAATCCCACTGGGTCCTCACTGGGCATGTCCTTCAAGCTGTGGACCGCTATGTCTATCTTCCCCTGTTGCAGATGGCTCTCCAACTCGGCTACGAACACGCCCTTGGAGCCGAAACGGGATATGGGAGATACCTTGTCCCTATCGCCCAGACTCTTTATCACCTCGACCCTGAAATTCCTTTCAGGGTACAGGCGTCTTAGCTCTTCTAGGACCTCGTCGGCCTGTTTCAGGGACAGAGCGCTACCCCTGGTGCCTATGACTATGGTTCGTTGCACTAGCCCGATTCCGAGGAGCCGTTTCTAAGAAAGGATAGAAGGCGAAGCTTGGCCTCTTTCCGCTTTCGCCCCTTGATCAGGTCCAGAAGCTTGCTGTCGATGGACCTTTGCCATCTGGATGGACTGATCTTGTGGCCCTCCTGCCTCAGCTCCTGTCTGACCTGAGAGAGGACGGTGGCCAGACCTCCGTATTCCGATGGGAACTGGGTCTCTATCTGCCTGCGGAGCCACCGAGACAGGGCCGGGCTGGCGCCGGCGGTGGATATGGCGAAGGTGATGTCGCCCCGACGCACGATGGAAGGTGCGACGAAGTCGCAGTAATCTGGATCATCCACCACGTTTACTATAGCCCCTGCCTTCCGGGCCTCGATTCCGATGGAGCGGTTCAGGGGCATATCGTCGGTGGCAGCGATCAGGAGGTACACCCCCTGGCAGTCCGAGGCCTGGTATTCCCTGCTGATCTGTTTTATATTTTGTAACATTTCTTGACAATACAAGAGTGTCTTCAAATCCTTCCAATAGTTGCTCAAATGCAACACGTTCTTCTTTACTAAAATCATTAGCCATTTGATTTACCTCTTAATTTTTTCTTATATGCGGAAACCTTAGTATAATCTCCGGATTTAGTTGCTTCCTCTCTGAGTCTACTTAAGGTATTATCTGCAGTTCCTGACATACCTCCTGATTTTCCAGTAGATATTCTTTTTTCAGGACTTGGTGCTTTTGTACTTGATACCTTCAATTGTGACTCCAGTTTTGCTACTTTAAATGCGAATTCTACAGGG
>JACZVB010000007.1 GCA_022572865.1 Chloroflexota bacterium
TCGAATGGAAACCGGTAGAGTCCTCGTTGTCGATGGAGCGGAACACCACGTGTGGACCCGCGAGGTGTTCGAGATGCTGCGGGCCGGGGACATCAGCGCGGTTAACGTAACGTGCGCCATATGGGAAAACGCCCGAGAAACCCTGGCGGACCTTGGTCACTGGAACAGGAGGTTCGAGGAACATTCGGACCTGATAGTCAAGGCTACCACGGTAAACGACATCAGGGCGGCTTACGAGCAGGAGAAGACGGCGATAATCCTGGGGTTTCAGAACACATCGCCAATAGAGGATAACATCGACTTTGTCGGCCTTTTCGCTACCCTGGGCGTCCGGGTCATGCAACTGACCTACAACAATCAGAACCTGATAGGCAGCGGCTGCTACGAACCTCACGACGGAGGGCTCTCAACATTTGGCCGTGATGTCATCAAAGAGATGAACCAGCACGGTGTGCTTATCGACATGTCCCACACAGGCGAGCGTACTTCGATGGACACCATCGAGGTATCCTCCAAGCCCGTGGCCATCACCCACGCCAATCCTCGATGGATCAAAGGGGTGCAGCGCAACAAGTCGGACGACATGCTTAGAGCGCTGGCCGATTCGGGAGGTGTGCTAGGCCTTGGTGTCTATCCTCACCTGTTCGCCTACGATGCCACCATCGAGCAGTTCTGTGAAATGGTTGCTCGGACCGTGGACCTGATGGGAATCGAGCACGTAGGGATTGGGAGTGATCACCACCTGGGGTTCTCGGCCGACGAGAAGAAGTTTTGGGTGCAGGGTCGGTTCTCCAGGTCCGTACCGTCGTTTATGAGCTCTAAGGGCTTCCTTTCTTCAGACTGGGACGGCGAGGATGTGGAGTGGGCCAGCTGGTTTCAGACCCCGGCAGGCATGCCGAACATCGTCACGGGCCTCAAGGAACACGGTTTCAGCCCAGACGAGGTGGTCGCGATAATGGGTGGCAACTGGCTGCGCCTATTCGACCAGGTCTTCCCTTAGTTCCTCCCCTGGCCCCGGGCCCTTGGGCACCCCAATTTGAGAGCTAGGACTCGCCGTTCAGTGCCCCCAGGGAGGAGATGAACTCTCTGACCTCAGGCGCACAACGGGTCGCCGGTCTTCCAGCGATTGTAGATGGGGGTCGGGCCCTTCATCAACTCCGCGCCGGCCTCGTCCCACAGTCTGCCCCATTCCTCGGGGTCGTCCAGGGCCTGCTCCGGGTGGGCCCGGCTCCGGGCCACGAAACCCGGGAACCAGGGCCGGCCCGTGGCCTGGCCTATCGGGTTGTAGCGCAGGTCGAGGCTCCATCGAATGCCGTCGCTGAGGTTGGGCAGTGACCCGTGCATGGTCATCTTGTCCATGAACAGCGCATCGCCGGCCTTCATAGGCACCGGCACCCTGTTGGGGCCCAGCAGCTCATCGCGAAGGTAAACGTGCTTTAGTTGAGCGGTTGGAGTGCAGTGGGAGATCAGGCCCCTCTTATGGCTTCCCGGCACTACCGCCAGGCAGCCCTTCTCCTCCGGGGCATCGAGGACAGGGAGCCAGACCGTGAGGATATCGGACTGGTCCGCCTCCTCGGTGACGACACCCTGGTCTTGATGCCAGGCCGTAACTCCGACGTGGGAGTCGCCGTGCATCTCCTTGGGTAGAGACGACTCCGGTGGCTTGATGCGTACGTGTTGTACCGGATTGGAGTATATCTCGGGGCCGATGAACTGCTCCACTGCATCCAGCAACCGGGCATTCCTCAGAAGATGGAACACCGCGGGCCCGTGGTGCATGGGCATCTGGTCGCTGACATCCGTCTGAGTAAAGGAGATGTCGATATAGGAGTAGTACTCCCCTCGGGTTTCAGAGGAGACCTTAATGAGGCGGGGCTCGAAGGGCAGGTCCTCGTAGGCGCTGGACAGCCTGCCCTCCTCGTACCACCTACGTGCCAGCCTGTCCAGCAGGGCAGCGTATTCCTCTCTTAAGGGCCGAAGGTCTTCTTCCGGGTCCAGCAGCCCCCGGACCACAAGGTAGCCCTCCTCGTGGAACCGTTCAAGGTCGATGTGCAAGTCTCTCATCGCCGACCCCCTTCACACGCAGAGCTATCGTCGTCGCCCGTTGATGGTAAAGTATAGCTCCCCTCGGCTCTCGTCAAGGGCCTGGGGCGCAGGCCCCGAAAATATTGTGTCATTCTGAGTCCCGATCGTATTGGGACGAAGAATCTAGACCCTTCGCTTCTCTCAGGGTGACAAAAATGAAGGTTATTTATTGGACTAACCGCTAGGCGTGGCGCAGGGCCCGACCCGGGAGGTTCCCCGTATGCTTGCCGCCATCGACGACCAGCTGCCCGTTGACCAGAACGTAGTCGATTCCAACGGGCAGCCGCTTCGGGTCCTCGAAGGTAGCCGTCGCCCTGACCGTCTCGGGGTTGAATACCACCAGGTCGGCCTTCATCCCATCCCGCAGTATGCCCCGGTCCTTCAGCCCCAGGCGTTGGGCCGGGATGGAGGTCATCTTGCGCACCGCATCCTCAAGGCGGATAGCCTTCTCCTCCCTGACGAGCTGGCCCAGGAGGAAGGGGAAGGTACCGTAGGAACGAGGATTGGGCATCTCCCCGGTGAGCAGGCCGTCGCTCCCCACCATCTGGGCCGGATGCCCCAGGATGGTGCGGATGTTATCGGGGTTTCCGGTCTTGGCGACGAAGGCCACGTCCAGGTTCTCCTCTACCAGGAGATCGCAGATGGTGTCCACCATGCTCTTGTCCTGTGCCCTGGCCATGTCCTCCAGGGATCTTCCCTCCCACTCCCTGTTCTTATCGGAGCCGAGGTGGCTGAAGATGTAGTCCCGCATATCCCCGCCCCACTGGGGGTAGACCTTGTCCTTGATCTGCTCTCGCACCTCCCGGGACCCGATCCGCTCCAGAAACATCTTGGGACCGCCGGCGTGGACCCAGGTGGGCACCAGGGAGAGGAGCAAGGTGCTGGCGGCGGGATACGGATACTGGTCGAAGGTCACGTCAACGTCCTGGTCTCGTCCTTCGTCGATCAGGGCCAGCATCCTCTCGCCCATGCCGTCCAGGGGACTGTGGTAGTGGGAGATCTGCACCGGGACCCCGGCCTCCCTTCCGATGTCGATCGCCTCTCGGAACGGATCCAGCAGCCCATCCCCCAGCGAGTAGCGGCAGTGGGTAACGTAGATGCCGCCGTGGGACTTCAGGGCCCGACAAATCTCCGCCAGCTCCCGGGTATCGCTGTAGGCCCCAGGCACGTAGGTGAGGCCCGTGGAGAAGCCGAAGGCCCCGTCCCTCATGCCCTGGTCCACCAACTCTTGCATTCGGTGCAGCTCCCCATCCGTGGGAAGGCGGGCCTCCCAGCCCATCGCCTCGATGCGCACGGCGGCGTGGGGAACGAAGTAGACCACGTTGCAGGCCACCCGATTGTCGAACAGGTCCAGGAACTCTTTGACCGAGCTCCATCGGACATCGGGGGGAGGAGCGCCGTTCACGGCGGCCAGGTACCACAGCAGCGGTTCCAGCTTCCCGGGGGAGATGGGGGCATAGGAGAGGCCGTCCTGCCCCAGGGCCTCCGTGGTCACACCCTGGCTGACCTTGGCCTCGTGCCTGGGGTTGTTGAGCATTGCCAGGTCAGAATGGGAGTGCATATCGATGAAGCCGGGGCATACGGCGCATCCCGTTGCGTCGATGACCCGCCCGGCCTCCAGCCCTGAGGTCTCACCCCGCAGCACTGTCAGAGCGTCGCCCTCGATACCGATGTCGGCCCTGTACCAGGTCTGACCCGTACCGTCGATTACTCTGCCGCCCGCGATGACGATGTCGAACATACAGCCTTCTCCCTGGAACGGTTTTCTGGCCCCCTTCGTCTCTTACGGGCCTGATCTCTCCTATCTGCATACGCTGGTCGGTGCAGTCCATATTAGTCCTTAAACGGCGCCTGGTCTAGAAACGGGATGAGTCAACACAGTGCGCAGTACAGACATTTGCGGGCGAGGCCCGGGCCGGGTATCCTTCTCCTGTAAGGCGATACCAGGCAGGCACAGGGAGGATGCTGATATGACAGCCAAGAGAATAGCGGTGTTGGGTGGAGGCTTCGGCGGAGTGGCCGCGGCCCGTACGGCCAGGGCCCTGTTGAGCCGAGAGCACCAGGTTACTCTCATAGACCGCAAGAAAAGGACCTATCTGTGCGGCGCCTTTCCACTATTGATCGTAGGGGAGCGGGAGCTTCTTAAATCCAGCCGTTCCCTGGGATTGTTGGCCAATCGTGGAATCCGATACCTTCAGGACGAGGTCCAATCCATCGATACGGCGTCGATGACCCTGGAGACCTCGCAGGGCAAGCTGGAATACGACTACCTGGTGCTGGCTCCCGGGGCGGTGGACGACTGGGACGCAGTCCCGGGTGCCGAGGCTGCCTACTCCTTCTACGATATGGAATCGGCCCGGCGCCTTAGACGCAGGCTCAGGACATTTCGCAAGGGTCGCATCGTAATCGGAGTGGCTAGAATGCCCTATAAATGCCCTCCCGCTCCCTTCGAGACTGCGATGGTCTTGAGCTGGTTCTTCAAGGGTCGGGGACAGCAGGATGAAATAGAGATACATGTCTCCACCCCGGAGCCGATGCCCTTGGCCGTGGCTGGGCCAGAAGCCGCCGCGAGGCTGGTTCGAGACATGGAACGCCGGGGGATAGAGGTGCATACCAATGCGGGAGTGAAGGAGGTGTCTCCCTCAGGTCAGGAGGTCGCCTTTACCGACGGCACGTCCCTGGACGCCGATCTAGCCATAACTATCCCCGTGCACAGGCCCCCTCAAACGGTGGCCGCGGCGGGGCTGGTGGGCTCCTCGGGCTGGGTCGAGGTAGACCGACGCACCCTGCAGACCGGGGTGCCCGGGGTCTATGCCGTGGGCGATGTGAACATGGTGCCCATGGCCAACGGCCGGGGCCTGCCCAAGGCTGGAGTGTTCGCCTCTGCGGAGGGGGAGGTGGTCGGGGCCAACATAGCGGCTGCCATCAACGGCACAGACCCTGTTGCCTTTTCGGGGGTTGGTCACTGTTTCATAGCCTATGGAGGTGATCGCGTGGGAATGGTGGCGGGCGATTTCATGGCAGAGGGGAAGCCCAGGGTAGAGCTTACGCCGGCCACGGCCCGGGGGATGCGGGCCAAGGAACGCTTCGAGCGGGACTGGCGTCGTTTTCGTATCTAGGCTCAAACCTTCAGGCCCCAGACCCTTCCTGGTCGATGTGAAGCGGAGCGCCAGTCGTCGTAGAAGCCTGCCAGGGATTGGCGACGTGTGGCATCAACTCGGTGGCATTGCCCCATGATTCGAGGCCCGTACCCCGATGTCTGACACCTGGCTTTCCGTCCATGCAGGGTCGATGAATGCAGGCGTTTTTGCGGCGTATACTGTACACTATGGGCGTAGTCCCTAGTCACTCCAGGAGGTCATTCAGTCATGCGTGAAGTAGCCATTGTCAGTCCCCTTCGGACCCCCGTAGGCAGGTTCGGGGGGACCCTTAAAGACATCTCCGCCGAAGACCTGGGCACCCTGGTCATCAGGGAGGTGGTATCCCGCTCAGGCATCGACCCCGAGCGGATTGACGAGGTGATCCTGGGGCACAGCTACCCCAGCGGCGAGAACCCTGCCATCGGGCGGCTGTGCGCCCTCAAGTCCGACCTTCCCATCGAGGTGGGGGGCTATCAGTTGGACAGGCGCTGCTCCTCGGGCCTGCAGGCCATCCTCAACGCCGCTATGCTGGTGCAGACCGATAATGCCGACGTGGTCATCGCCGGGGGCGTGGAGAGCATGAGCAGCGTGGAGTACTACGTTACCGGGGCCCGCTGGGGTGGACGCCTGGGCTCCATGCCCTTTCACGACCGGCTGGTTCGAGGCCGGGAGATGCTCTCACCCGAGGAGCGGTTCGGCCATATCTCGGGCATGATCGAGACCGCGGAGAACCTGGCCAATAAATACGAGATCTCCAGGGAGGAGCAGGACCAGTACGCCCTCCGCAGCCACCAGCGGGCGGTGGAAGCCTCCGAGGCAGGCAAGTTCAAGGATGAGATCGTCCCGGTCCCCGTGCCTCAGCGCAGGGGTGACCCCATCATGTTCGACAGCGACGAAGGCCCTCGCAAGGACACCTCTCTGGAGACCCTGGGAAAGCTGAGGCCGCTGACCAAAGACGGGTCGGTGACCGCTGGTAACTCCAGCAGCCAGAACGATGCCGCCTCGGTATGCATGGTGGCCGCTGTCGAAAAGCTGGATGAGCTGGGCCTGGAGCCCGTGGCCTACCTGCGAGGGTGGGCCGGGGCGGGGGTCCATCCCGCCTATATGGGCATTGGTCCCGTGCCCGCCGTCCAGAAGCTCTTTCAGAAGACGGGCTACTCCTGGAGTGACATCGACCTTATCGAGCTGAACGAGGCCTTCGCCTCTCAGGTGCTGTCGGTGCTGCGGGAGTGGAACATCCCTCGCGAGGATGTGGAAGAGATCCTTAACGTCAACGGCTCGGGCATCTCCCTGGGCCACCCCATCGCGGCCACGGGGGCCCGTATCCTGACCACCATGCTTCACGAGATGAAACGCCGGGGGGCTAAGCTAGGCCTGGAGACCATGTGCGTGGGTGGAGGCCAGGGGATAGCCGCCATCTTCGAGCTGGCCGCCTAACCCCCGGATTTGAACCAAGGCCCGCCCATCCGAGGCCATTCCTTCCCCCCACTGGGGGGAAGGTTAGAGCCTGTCCTGAGCGTAGCCGAAGGAATGGGGGTGTCCCCCAAACCTGATTTCCCAGCCTTCCTGGTCTGCCTGTCCCGAGCTTGTCGAAGTGCACTGTCGGGGAGCTTGCCAAAGGGAGAGCGTCTTCCATGAGCCCTGGGGAGGACAGGCCTTCGGCATGGCGGAGAGGAAGAAACAAGAGGCCGACGAGGAGTTGGGGCGCAAGGTCTGGGAAAACCCTCTTTGGCGGGGGTTTGGGGGTGTCCCCCAAGCTTATTTATTCCCCCTCTCCTTTGGCCAAGGGAGAGGGGGACACAGGGGGTGAGGGTTTTTGAAATAGCTTCTAGTAGCTCACCTTGGCCCCGGGGGTTGCGGTCTTTCCCGCCCGTGCCTTCTCCACGGCGTAGGCCAGGTCGCTCAGGTACTCCTCCACCACGGGCAGGTGGACGGGGGTGATCAGGTGATGTATTCCCGGAGGTTCCGTGAGCCTGTTAGGGACCCAGCCCGCCTCGGCCAGGACGTCGGCGACGGCAAAGATATCGAAGCTCCGAGACCCGAAGGTGAATATGCTGAGCTCCGGGTCTCCCCAGGTCTCAAGGCCATTGATGCTGCGGATGCCGTCTATCAAC
The DNA here is from genome assembly GCA_022572865.1 of Chloroflexota bacterium. The sequence continues at coordinate 7,340 of JACZVB010000007.1, forward strand.
GCCTCTTTGGCCTGCATCACCTCTCGGGCCAGCCGCAGGTAGCCATCCTCGCCCAGGTAGTTCAGCACGGCCCAGGCCGCCGCCACCCCGCCCCCTGACCGGGTCCCGGTGAATGTGCTGGTGGAATAGTGGCCCCTGGCCCAATCATCAAACTCGAAGCCGTGGTATTTGGCGTAATCGGCGTTGCGGAAAAGCACGGTGGAAGCCCCCTTGGCGGCGTAGCCGTGCTTGTGCAGGTCCGCAGAAATCGAAGTTACCCCCGGCACGCTGAAGTCGAAATCGGGGACCGGGTAGCCCAACTCCCTCACCCAGTGGGCCAGGTAGCCGCCCACACAGGAGTCCACGTGAAGCCAGAGGCCCCGGACCTGGGCAAGCTCTCCCAGCTTTGCGATGGGGTCGATGACGCCGTGGGGATACGCAGGAGCGGAGCCTACCAGTATGATGGTGTTTTCGGTGATTGCCTCTCCCATGGCGTCCACATCCGCCCTGAAGTCCGGGCCCTGGGGCACCCTTATCACCTTCAGGTCAAGGAAGTGGGCCGACTTGTTGAAGGCGGGGTGGGCGGTGCGAGAGACAACTATCTCCGGCGTGCCCTTGGTGGGCCGGTTATCACGGGCCCAGTCCCGAGCGGCCTTCATAGCCAGGAATATGCTCTCCGTTCCCCCGGAACTCATACTGCCCGTTACCGACTCATCGCCGTTGAGCAGCCCCGAGGCCATCTCCACCACCTCTCTCTCCAGCCGTTCCAGGCTTGGAAATGCGTGGAGGGCCACCATATTTTCGGAGAAGAACATGGTGTAGGCGTCCTTGGTCACCTGAAGGACATCGTCGTCGGCAAAGTAGACCATGCCGGACAGCCTGCCGTGTCGCCAGTCCACGTCCTTCTTCTGGGCCTGGGCTAGCTCGGCCTGGATCTCGGGCCAACCGATACCGGTCTTGGGGATCGATCTCCTCATGGCCTACCTCCTGGGGTTTAACGGTTAAGAACGGCAGTCCCTGATGGGCAACAGATCAAAATTGTTAAGCTCTTTGGCTCGATGCACGTAAACCCCGATGAGTGTGGACTGGCATTCGCGTAACAGTTGAACAAGTTTTAAAACGGGCGCCTCAATCGGAGAACTCTATACTTTGGATTTGTCCTCTTGGTCTCCCTCTGCAACTTAGACAAAGGTGCAGTTTCGCTTGCCTTCACTTCGTCGCGGGAAATAATAATTCTTTCCCCTGTGATAGGGTTTATTCCATAGCGGTGAAAATCATCGCCTTTGCCTGTTCGTTTCACCTTATAGCCGGCCATCCCTTGCATGCACTTGTACAACTCTTCTGCCCCTTTGCCGTCTCGTTTGTTTTCGAAAAGACGATCGCGCTTGATTTGCGGCGGCGACCTCTTTTTCCCTGTCAGCGGATCTCGTAGTGCGATGCGTCTCAGAAAATCTCTCATATGCTCCGTCTCAAGAAATGCTCGCTATGTTCTCATAGGGGAATCTCAAAGTGCCCAATAGTGACGAACTTGTTGAAGTTGAGATCGATGCGATATCCAAGCGAAATACTGATCGATCCTGATCAACACCTCCGTGTGCAGCAAGCCCGACTCCCACGGTTATACAGCTATCCCGCCTTGAGTCATGTTGCCGAAGTCGGTGCTGGGGATTGGCTACCACTGTACAAACATCGGCATGACCACGTGGACGTAGGTGGTGCCCTCCGCCGGGGACATGGGCCTTAGCACCCCGGGGCTGGATGGACTGCTGGTCTCCAGGGCTACCATCCCCTGGCCCAGCACGTTCAAGACATCGGAGAGATACTTGCTGTTGAAGGCGATCTTGGCCGGTTCTCCCTCCACCGTGGCGTCGATCTTGCCCTCGTCATCGCCCACCTCTTCGGAGCGGGCCGACACCGACAAGGTGCCCACGCCGCCCTCTCCTTCACCCGCTGTCATCTGCAGACGCACAATGCCGCTTCCGTCCCTGGCGAAGATGGAGGCCGCCCGGGTCGCTCTGGCGAACTCCGACACATCTATGATGGCCCGGGTCGCGAAGTCCTTGGGGATCAGCTGGCCGTAGTTGGGGAAGGTGCCCTGAATGAGCTGGGAAACGATCTCCGCATCCTTCAACCTGAAAAGCACTTGGGTCTTGCCCGCGTTGACCATAATCTTGATCGGCTCTTCCTGGCCGCTGGCGATACGGCTGACCTCGGAGAGGGTCTTGGCAGGAATGATTACCGAGGTATCCTCGGGCACGGCGCTGCCCAGTTTGGCCTCATGGACCGCCAGGCGGAAACCATCGGCGGCTGCCAGCAGCAGGGTGTCGCCCTTCAGCTCCAGCTGGACCCCTGTGAGCACCGGCCGCGAGTCCTCGGTAGCGGCGGCAAATGCTACGTTTTGAATGGCCATTTGGAGCACATCTGAGGCTATTTCAACCTCCAGGCCATCGCTTATGGTGGGGGTGGGGGGGAACTCCTCCGGGTCGGCCCCCGAGATGTTGGCCTCGAACCTGGCACACTTCACATTGAGGCTTCGGGAGCGAGCCGGGAGGCTCATCTCGACCTGCTCGCTGGGTAGAGAGCTGACAAATTCGGTAAGGAGCCGGGCCGGGACTGCGATGACCCCTTCCTCTTCCACCTTGGCCCCTATCCACGAGGTTATGGACAGCTCCAGGTTGGTGGCCGAGAGTTTAAGCCGCCCATTGTCCGTAGCTATCAGTACGTTGTTGGTGATGGGCAGGGGCGTCCTGGAGGCCACCGCCCTTCCTACGTCGCTCAGGCCTGCACTCAAGTTCTCTTGGAGACACGAAACCTTCATCTGTTTCTTCCACCTTTATCTTGGTCGCGTTAGTATACCTTAGAGAGAAAACCCGTCTCAAGAGAGATGATGAAGGTAAAACTTCGCCCTCTTACACATAGGGGGCAAGGGGGCGAGTTTAGTAAAGCCGCGCTTACGCTGGATAGACCAACTCTCCACCCACCGCTTGCCTCGACGGCTGGCGGCTGACCCCTGCGCCCTTGGTCTTCCAGAAGATCTCAGCGATGTCCTGGACTGCGCTCAGCAGGTCCTCCGACGCCTTCAGGCTGATGTTTTGCCGCACGCTCGAGGCCGCCCTCATGGCATTGGCGAACTTCTCGTGAAGGTCTGGATACTGCTCAACGTGATTGGGCTTGAAATAATCTCCCCATAGAATCCGCAGCTCTTGCTTGCACAACTCTGCGCTGCGATCCTTCTCGGTAATGTAGCGGCCCAGCGCTGCCAAAGCAGTGACCCGCTCCTCCTCAGACATGCTTCCGCCAGGCTTATCCATCGCCTCGATGAGTTGATTCATTCGGATGGTGCTAAGCGCGGCTATCTGAGCGGCGTGGGGATCGTAGATGCCGCATGGGATGTCACAGTGGGCGTGTCCCGTCTCTGCGGGCAACACTCTATTCAGGAGTCCAAAGGTAGTTTTAAGTAAGGACATTCTCCCCTCCTCATAGCTAATTTGCGGGGTGAAGTGTACCATAAACCGGGCCTACGGGCAATCTGCACAGACCCGCCACCCGGGTAGAGCTCCGACAGATTTGCGATGTACACTGCTGTGACATGAGATCGATATTGGGCCTCTTATCCGTGTGTTTCCGATTTCCCCTCGCCAGGCGGGTCAAAGTCCGGGGTTGCAGCATGCAGCCCACTCTGTCGGAGGGAGAATACCTGCTGTTCGACCGTTTGGCCTTTAGCCGGAGACCGCTACGAAAGGGAGAGATAGTCCTGGCCAATCACCCGATGGACAGGCGATTTCTGTTGATAAAGAGGGTATTGGCCGTGCCTGGGGAAGAGGTGGTGGCCCGGGACGGTGACATTCTTGTCAACGGCCGACCCTGGGCCCCACCCTCAGCCCTCCCGGGTCCCGCCCCTGAAGAGTTCTCTCATTTGCTGGGACCGGACGAATACTTCCTCACGGGGGACAATCCCTCCCGCAGCACAGACAGCCGTCAGCTAGGCCCATTCTCCAGGCATCAGATCAAGGCCAGGGCGTGGCTGGTGTACTGGCCTCTCTCACGGTGGCGGATTATACACTTAGAGGACGTCTAACCCTGGCCCAGTAACGCTATGAAGTCCTCTCTTGGAGGGCCGAATATGTCCAGGGCCAGGGCCTTGCCCCGGCTGGCCACCGCCCTGTGCTCAACGTTGGAGGGCACCAGATAGGCATCTCCCTTACTGACTGTCCTCGTCTCGCCGGCTATGGTCAGCTCGAACTCCCCCTCCAGCACCATTCCCGCCTGCTCGTGGGGATGGGAGTGCATCGGCACCTCGGCGCCGTCCTCCAGGGTTATGAACACCATCATCACCTTCTCGCCCCACACGGGCCGTATCCAGGCCCCGGGAGCGATCTCCTTGGATTTCAAAGTAGCCGGGTCGTAAAAAGGCATGGCACTCCTCCTGTTTGATACCCCTCTGCTTACCCGGGGATAATCTTATCATCCCCGGGTAAGCAGAGGGTGTATAATCCGCCCAATAAGGCAGCATACGGGTTTTTGGGAGGGCTCATGAAGTCACGCAGGATCATCTCCACCACCGACTCCCACACGGCGGGCCAGTGCACCCGGATGGTGACGGGAGGCATCCCGTACATACCCGGCGATAGCATGGCCGAGAAACAGCAGTACTTCGCCCAGAACCTGGACGACGTACGCCAGGTCCTGATGATGGAGCCCAGGGGCAGCGTCGGCCTGGTGGGGGCCATCCTCACCGAGCCGGTCTCCCCGGGCAGCGACGTGGGCGTCATCTTCATCGACTCCCTGGGGTTCGAGGCGATGTGCGGTCACGGCACCATCGGGGTGGTGACCACCCTCATAGAGACGGGCCAGCTCCAGGCCAGAAAGCCCTTCGCCGAGGTGCGGCTGGATACAGTGTCCGGTACCGTCCACGCCCGGGCCCTGATCGACGATGACGGAGACGTGACGGAAGTGACCATCCGTAACGTGCCCTCCTTTGTCTATATGGCCGGCGCAAGGATACAGTTCGAGGGGTCGACCATCGAGGCCGACATAGTGTTCGGTGGAAACTTTTACGCTTTGTTGCCCGTGTCCCGCCTGGGTCTGGAGCTTGCCCCCAACAATGTTCAACGGCTGGTGGAGAAGGGCATCGCCTTCCGAGACGCCGCCAAGGAGCAGTTGGAGATCAGACATCCCACGGAGCCCGGCATCACCAATCTCCACGGCGTGGAGCTGTATGTCGATAACCCGGCCCCTGGGATCGACGCTCAGAACATCATGGTCTTCGCCCAGGGGGCCTACGACCGTTCTCCCTGCGGCACGGGCACCTCGGCCCGTCTGGCCCTGCTGCACTCGAAAGGGGAGATAGAGGTCGGGGAGGAGTTCGTCCATCAGAGCATTGTCGGGACCACCTTCCGGGCCCGTATCGTCGAGGAGACCAGCGTCGACGGGTACCCAGCCATCATCCCCGAGGTCACCGGCTCCGCCTACATAACCGGGACTCACCAGTTCTTCGTCGACAGCCGGGACCCCCTCAAAGAGGGTTTCATCCTGGGGTAATGGTGCTCATGCTCTAACGGCCTTTGGCCATAGAGCACTTTCAGTAAGTCCGAATCCGGCTTGCCTCCACGCGCACGGGGAAGCTACGACCTTTTGTGACTTTTACCATTCTGATTAGTGTGAAACACTCCAAAAAACGGACACGAGAGGAGCTAGGCTATTGCTTCGCCCATGGCGCACCCAGCGGAATATAGAGTTCTTTCGGGCTGATTGATAGTGTCAATCTGGGCTAACGCGGAAGTTGGTTTAACACTCGTTTTAGTGCGAGTACTTCCACAGGGCATTCTTGCCAGTCATGTTCCCAGCCGACGATCAGGTCGCAAGAGTTGGGTCGGTGGCCATGACTGCGGAAGTGAGAACTTTGGAATTCAAACTCAA
>JACZVB010000248.1 GCA_022572865.1 Chloroflexota bacterium
CCCCTTCCTGCCAGGAAGGTGGGATCGAGGGGGGATGGTCGAAACTGTTGTTAAACACACCCCCCCCAACTCCCTTGACAAATGACAGGCATGTGCTATCGTTTGCATTAGCAATCAGTCGCAACAGCGACGAGTTGCGTGTAACACGGCCTCAGGGTGGGGCAGGGAGGGCCCAACGCTGCTGCGCCTTTTTTCATTCCTTCTAGTGCTCATTGCTCCGCTGGTAATCCTCGCCTGCTCCGGCCCGGATGATCCCGAACCAGACGGCAGGCTCATGGTTGTAACCACCGTCTCGCCCATAACCAGCATAGTAGAGAACATCGGCGGGGACCGGATACGGCTTGAGGGCATCGTGCCCGAAGGGGTGAACTCCCACACCTTCGAGCCTGCGCCCTCGGTGGCCAGGCTCGTGGCGAGGGCCGACCTGATAGTCCTCAACGGCCTGTTCCTGGAGGAACCCTCCCTCGAGATGGCCCGGGCCAACAAGAAAAGGGACGCTGTGATACTTCTTTTAGCCGATAGCACCATCTCCCGGGACCAGTGGGCCTTCGATTTCAGCTTTCCCCAGTCGGCTGGACGCCCCAATCCCCACCTCTGGCCCGACCCCAACCTGGCCCTGCATTACGCCGAGCTGCTCCACGAAAAGCTGGTGGAGCTCGACCCCGAGAACGCCGCCTATTACGATGCCAATCTCGATGCTTTCAGGGAGAGGATCAACCAGTACGACACCGCCTTCCGTGTGGCGATTGCCAGCATACCCCCGCAAAACCGAAGGCTCCTCACCTATCACGACTCCTGGGCCTATTTCGCCCGGCGCTACGGCATGGAGGTTGTGGGTGCGGTGCAGCCCTCCGATTTCACCGAGCCCTCGGCCCGTACCGTCGCCCGCCTTATCGACCAGGTCAAGGAGCTGGGTTTGCCGGCCATATTCGGGTCAGAGGTTTTTTCCAGCAAAATACTGGAGCAGATCGCCAGGGAGTCGGGCGCTCAGTTCATCGACAGCCTGGCCGACGACGACCTGCCCGGGTCCCCGGGAGACCCCAGGCACTCCTACCTGGGCCTCATGCTCCAGAACGTGGAAACCATGGTGGAAGCCCTGGGGGGCGATCTCGCCGCCCTGTCAGACCTGGATCCTGGCCTCGTCTTCCAGGGGGAAAGCGGAGCCGTCTACCCACAATAGGGAGTTGCTATGCTTCATCCATTTCCACATAAGCCCGTTTCCGGCAATCCCATCGTCAGACTGGAAAACGTCACCTGCGGGTACAATGGGCAGCCGGTGCTCAGAGACCTGAGCCTGACGTTCATGCCCGGCGATTTCGTCGGGCTTCTGGGCCCCAGCGGCTCCGGCAAGACCACCCTCCTGCGGGTAATCCTGGGGGCCGCCGACCTGTATTCCGGCCAGGTGACGGTGAACGGGGTCTCGACCCTTAAAAAGAGGCCCCGGGTCGGCTATGTGCCCCAGCTGGAGGCCATAGACTGGAACTTCCCCGTGACCGTCCAGGAGGCTGTGCTCATGGGGTGCACCATGAACAACCCGTTGTTCCCCTGGTTCCATCGCCGGGAGCTGACCGTGGCCATGGAGATGTTGGAGAGGTTGGGCATAGCCCACCTGAGCAAGCGCCATATTCGAGAGCTGTCCGGAGGCGAGCAGCAGCGGGTCTTCCTGGCCCGCGCACTGGTCAGCAATCCCAAGCTCCTTTTGCTGGACGAGCCTACGGCCGGGGTCGACATCAAGACCCGTGACGACGTGATGCACCTGCTCCACGATCTCAACCACCAGGGCGTCACCATCATAATGACCACCCACGAGATCAACGCCGTGGCGGCCCACCTGCCCTGGGTGATCTGCTTGAACAGGAGGATCCTGGCCGAAGGCCCCCCCATCGACGTCTTCACCTCGGAGACCCTGAGCCTCACCTACGGCGCCGAGATGCCCGTCATCCACTACCGTGGGCTGGCCCTGGTCGCCGAGCGTCCCCATCCCTTCACCACCGACGGATTGGGCCGCGATCACCTGGAAGCACATGAGCCACCGGAGGGTAAGCATGTTTGAACCCTTCGAGTATCAGTTCTTCGTCAAGGGCCTCATAGCAGCCACCATGGTGGGAGGGCTGTGCGGCCTCCTCGGGGTATACATAGTCCTGCGAAGGATGGCCTACATAGGTCATGGCCTCTCCCACGCGGTCTTTGGCGGTGCGGTGGTCAGCTACGTCATGTCCTTCAATTTCTTCATTGGGGCTGGCATATGGGGTTTCCTTTCAGCCATACTTATCACCCTCACCACCCGGAAGAGGACCATAGGCGCCGACGCCGCCATCGGCATAATCACCACCGCCAGCTTCGCCCTGGGCATCGCCCTCATCAGCCGGTACAAGACCTTCACCCGGAGCTTCGATGCAGCCCTCTTCGGCGATGTCCTGGGGGTTACCAACGGAGACCTGATAGCCATAGCCGCTGTAACTATGGGCACAGTACTGGTGGTTTTCCTGGGATACAAGCTGCTCCTGTTCTCCACCTTTGACCCGGAGGTGGCCCGCTTCTACGGCGTCCCAACGGGATGGGTGGACACCATGTTCTCCCTCATCCTGGCAGGCACCATAGTAGTATCTATGCAGGTCCTGGGCGTTACCATGATCGCCGCCGCCATCGTAATCCCACCCATCATTGCCCGGCTCCTCACCAACAGCTTCAAGCACATGATCTTCATCTCCACGGGGCTCGGGGCCTTCACCGGCCTCGGCGGCATCTATCTCAGCTATTGGTTGGACGTGTCATCGGGTGCTACAATAGTGCTGTTCGCAGCCCTGCTTTTCGTCCTGGCCCTGGTCTACAGCAGCCTTAAGGAGCGGGTCCTCCGGCGTTCTTCATCCAGGACCTTCAAAGTGCCGTCCGATTCCTCTGGATTTATCGATTAGCGCGTGGCCTAGTACCCAGCAGCCGAAATCAGAATAACGTTCAGTCGAATATCGTCGGGAGCCCAGAAGGGCGGAGCCCCCCGCTCGTGGTGAGCTTGTCGAACCATGGCGGGGGTACTGTCCCGACAAGTCCCGCGTGTCGGGACCAGAATCCTCTTTCCCTCTTCTACAAAAGGCCTGTCCTGAGTCTATCGAAATATCGAATCGGCCAAGAGGTTGGCCCATGAAACTAAAAGACAAAGTCGCCATAGTGACTGGCAGCAGCAGGGGCATAGGCAAGGCCATAGCCATCGGATATGCCGGGGAAGGGGCGAAGGTTGTCGTGATGGCCAGGACAGAGGAGCCGGGCCAGAGCAAGCTGCCCGGCACCATTCACCAGACCGCCGAGGAGATCCGGGCCCTGGGTGGGGAGTGCCTTCCCATCCGGTGCGATCTCACCAAGGACGAGGAGATCGAGGCCATGGTAAATACTGTGGTGGAGCGCTATGGCCGGATAGACGTGCTGGTGAACAACGCCGCCATCATCCTTCACAGCAGCGTTGCAGACACCTCCTTCAAGCTGTGGGATCTCCTTACCAAGATCAACGTCAGGGCGCCGGTCAACCTTTGTAAGCTGGTCCTGCCTCAC
>JACZVB010000249.1 GCA_022572865.1 Chloroflexota bacterium
CCGCCCCCGAAGAGCAGATTTCCACGTGTGGACTGACGTCCGTAGAGGCCGCTGCCCACCAGGGCGATCTTGAATCGGGGCTCCAGGGGGACGGTCGCTATGATCTCCACCCTGGCTGGGGCCACGGGAACGCGGACCCCTGCCATCTCTCCTATCAGGCCCGTCTGTGGTCCGGCGGCGCTCACCACCACCTCTGTGGCTATAGCGCCGGCACTGGTTTCGACAGAGGACACTTTGCCGTCCACGACATCGATCCCGGTGACCGTGGTGTGCTGATAGAGCCTGCCTCTCCTGTCCTGAAACGCCCAGGCATAGGCCTGGACCGTCCTCTGGGGATTGGCGTGGCCTCCGTTGGGGAAGAAGTTTCCGCCCAGAACCTGTGGAGAGATACCGGGTATCATGTCCCGAATTTCTGGTAGATCGACCTGGTTGACCTCCACTCCGTACTTAGGAGCTTCGTCCCTTTCCATGAAGATTTCGCCCATCTCCTCTTCTGTCAGTGCCACGTGGAGCCGGCCCTGATGGACGAACTCCGTGGGATAGCCCAACTCTTCGTCCAGGGTAGACCATATCTTCAGGGACTCCAATGCTGCCGGGACCAGCGGGGGCTCAACGATCCGATCGCTGATCATGCCTCCGCTCCGGCCCGAGGCCTCGTCGCCAACGCTTCCCTTCTCCACCACTACTACGTCCATCCCCGCCCTGGCCAGGAAGTAGGCCGAGCTGAGGCCGGAAACCCCGGCCCCGATGACGACTACGTCGGCGCTATCACGCTTCATTGTTTCGCCTGCATCGATACCGGCCTCGCGCGCAGCTCACGAAAACTCGTTGACCTTCTTGGTGGGAGCCCTGAACCACTTGACCCAGTCGTTGCGCACCTGGTCTGTCTCCTCTTGGGGCCACATGACCTTGAGGGGAAGAGGTCTAACGGGAGGGCGATAGGAGGCCAGTGGCACCTGAGATACGTCCACACCCGCGGCCCGGGCCACCAGCATCGCCGTCTCTTCCCGGCACCGTCTGCCCTGGCAGTATCCCATTCCCGCCCTGGTCAGGCGCTTCAACCGGTCCAGGTCTATGGGACCCTCTTCCAGGAGGGTGTTTAGGGTCCTATCCCCCATCCGGCGGGAGGGCCACTGGAGGTATCGGGGTGGGGCGACGTCCATAATCTCGCTGCGGGTCACCTCCTCGCACTGGCAGACGTTGATATCCATGCCGCCGGCGGCCAGTAGAGAGGAGAGCCAGGCCTCAAGATACTTACCAGTCCCATTGTCCCGGGGTACGTCCAGCGAGGAAGCCAGGGCCTTCATTGAGGTGGCGGCCGCATCCGGGTCTTTGGCCCCCAGGGACTCTGCAATTACAAATCCAGCCAGACGCCCCTGGTCTATGGCGATGGAGGGACTGGTTACCATCCTTTCATAGAACCCTCCGGCGTCGCCCGCCACGTAGACGCTATCGATGCTGGACCTTGTGTGCTGGTCTCTCTCCGGAACGAATCCTCCCATCTGGGGGCGGTAGCTCAAGCGGCACCCCGTTAGATAGGAGAGCTCCACGTTGGGCACCGATCCTATAGCCAGGCAGATAGTGTCACACTCCAACTCCCGCTCTGTGCCTTTGACAGGCTGGTACTGGTCGTCTATCTGTGAGATAAGGATGGACTCCACCTCCCGATGGCCCCGGGCCTCCATCACCGTGTGTGAGGTGTAAAAAGCCGTTCCCAGGCCCTCCAGCCTGGAGCGCAGCTCGCTGTCTCCTCGAACCGATGGCGCGACGTCAACGATGGCCGCGACCTGTATTCCCTGCTCCAGGGCCAGGGCAGCGGTGCTCAGGCCTAGGTCCCCAGTGCCCAGGACCACTATTCTCTTCCCCGTGAAGGCCTGGTAGCGGTTCAAGAGGGATGCCACCGCGTTGGCGCCCATGACCCCAACCAGGTCACGCCCGGGAAACCCCAGCACCAGGTCACGGGCCCCAGTGGCCAGGACCAGCCGGTCGTACTCCATGAGCCAGGAGCGCTCCTCGTTGGCCAGGCCCAGCACCGGTCTATCGAGCTGGCGGCTGTTCTCCTGGTTTCTGAAGCTTCCCCATACGTAGATTCCCAACAGCACCTCGACACCCTTCTCCTGGGCCTCCTGAAGCAGCTCGTTGGAGGAGACTACCCTCTGCAACATCAGCCCCTTGTCCCTCACGGTGGGCATCATCCTCTGGCCGAAGAATAAGGGGATGTCCAGGCCCATCATCGACATGTCTATCGGGTTTTCGTCTATCAGCGTGACACCAAGTCCGGCCTCAGCGGCCGCGATGGCTGCCGAGGCCCCCGCCGGACCTGCGCCCACTACCACGACTTGCGAGCTCTCCATCGTAATCTCCCTGAAACTGCTCTCGTCCCTGTTTTTACTGGCCGGGATGAGCGCCTGAATTTTACCTTCCCGTCCCTGGCAGGTCAATTTGTCAGGTCGAGAGAGCATTTGATAACACTTTCGACCATCCCCCTGTCCCCCTTCCTGGCCAGGAAGGGGGGATAACTTAGATTTGGGGGACACCCCCAACCCCCCGTCCCGACGAGTCCCGAGTATCGGGACTCGTCGGGACACTCCCATTTTCGAGAAGCTTATTTAACGGCCTTCAGGTCGAGGGTCGGGACGGAGGACAAGGGGCATTTTGCCTTCCTTTGCCCAGTATCGACAACCCTTTGGGGGACGACTATAATGCCGTGGCTAGGGTCCGTTGGACATGGTTGACAGCGGGAGGTATCTGCCATGAAATTTGGAGCGTTTTTCCTGAACCAGTCCCCGGAGATGAGGCCGTCTGACGAGGTCTTCGGACGGTCTATCGAGATGGCGGTGGCCGCCGATCAGCTTGGCTTCGATTCCGTGTGGCTGGCGGAGCACCATTTCTCCAGCTACGGTTACTGCTCCCATCCCCTGCTCATGGCGGTCAAAATCGCCGAGCGCACTAAGAATGTTCGCATAGGCATCGCCGTAATGGTGATTCCCTTCTTCCACCCCCTGCGGCTGGCCGAGGATATTGCCATGGCGGACCAGCTGATGGACGGGCGCCTGGACCTGGGGATAGGGAGGGGCTACCAGCCCTTCGAGTTCGACCGGTTCGGCGTGCCCATTGAGGAGAACATGGAGCGCTTCAACGAAATCATGGATATAGTGACCCGGTGCCTCTCCGAGGACGGGGTCTCCTATCAGGGGAAGTACTTCCAGTTCCCCACGACCCACACCTTCCCCCGGCCCATTCAGAAGCCCCACCCTCCTTTCTGGCATGCGGGCAGCAGCACAACGAGCGTGAAGTTGAGCGCCGAGCGAGGCTACCACTGCATCAGCTCGGGGCCGCTGGAACAGCTCAAGGAGAACAGTACCGTCTATAACCAGGCTTTGGCCAGTCACGGGTGGGGGCCCCGGGAGTTCGCCATCCTCCGTCACACCTTCTTGTCCTATGATCCTGAGGAGATCGACAAGCAGTACGACAACGCCATGTACGTGCGCAGGACGGCCGGCCACCTCCGGGCCGGCACGGAGAAAGTGA
>JACZVB010000250.1 GCA_022572865.1 Chloroflexota bacterium
TGATATTCGGCACCGTGGCCTCGATGGTGGCGCCCCTGGCCATCGGGGCCTTCGGCCTGACATTCACCCTGGCGGCCATATATCTCCTGGGTCTTGTCACTGACATGTCGGTGTTTTCGATGAACACGGCCACCCTCCTGGGGGTCGGTGCGGCCATCGATTACTCTCTCCTGATGGTGAGCAGGTTCAGGGAGGAACTCCCTTCCAGGTCGGTGGAGGACAGCGTATGCGTGACGGTGGCCACCGCTGGGAGGGCCATCCTCTTTTCCGCCGTCACCACGGTCCTGGGATTGGCGGGGCTGCTGATCTTCGAGTTGACGATGCTCCGCTCCATAGGCATAGGGGGCATAGTGGTCATCTCTGTCTCCCTGATGCTGGCTCTCACCCTTCTCCCGGCCATTCTGGGGGTCATGGGAGGCCGTATCGATTCTCTCCCGGTGATGCCGAGGGCGCTGTATAACCGGAACCTGTTCTGGCGGGCCCTGGCATCCTGGGTGATGTCGCATCCCCTTCTGGTTATGGTGCCTCTGGTTGTGTTTCTTCTGGCCCTGGGGACCCCCTTTCTGAATGCACGCCTTGGCATACCCTGGGCTGGGGTCCTGCCCATCGAGGCCGAATCGAGGCGGGGGTGGGACGTGGCTGTGGAGAAGTTCGGGGAGGGGGAGCTGGCCCCGGTTTTAGTGGCCGCCACATCGGGGAGGGGAGTCCTTGCGCCGGAGAGCCTGGGCACGATATACGATTACTCTCGGGCAGCGGCCTCCATCGAGGGGGTAATCCGGGTGGAAAGCATCGTCGATCTCCGCCCAGACATCACCAGGGATGGGTACCGGACGCTGTACGCCGACCCATCGACCTCGGGGATGCAGGAGGTAGCCTATAGCCTGGAGGAGTTTGGTGGCGGCGAGACCACAATGCTCCGGGTCTATACCACCTTCGATATCAACTCCGACCAGGCCCGAGGTGTGGTGAAGGACCTCAGGGCCCTGGCCCCCGGAGATGGAGTGTCCTTCTTCGTCACCGGGGCCTCGGCCAGCCTGATGGACGCAGTGGATGCCATGTACAGCGTGTTCCCCTGGGCCCTGGCGCTGGTAACGGTGTCGGTCTACCTGGTGCTGATGGTGCTGTTCAGGTCGGTGGTGATCCCCCTCAAGGCCATACTGATGAACGGGATGAGCATCTTCGCCAGCTATGGCGCGCTGGTGTTCATCTTCCAGCAGGGACACTTCGAGGGGTTGCTGAACTTCACCTCTACGGGGTTCCTGGAGGCGACCCTGCCCATTCTGCTCTTCATGATCCTATTCGGCCTCAGCATGGACTACGAGGTGTTTCTACTGGTCCGGATCAAGGAGATCTACGACGCCACTGGCGATAACACGGCCAGTGTAGCCCTGGGCCTGGAGAGAACGGGCAGGGTAATAACCAGCGCAGCGCTGGTCCTGGTGCTGGTATCCGGGTCCTTCGCCTTTGGGGACATCATCATAATCAAGGCCCTGGGCCTGGGGATTGCCTTAGCTATATTCCTGGACAGCACGATCGTCAGGGCGTTGCTGGTGCCGGCCCTGATGCGGGTGCTGGGCGACCTGAACTGGTGGGCGCCAGGGTTTCTGAAGAAGGTTTTGCCACGCTAGCAGGGTGCTGAATCCCGACTTGTCGGGACGACCATCCCCCTTACCCCCTTCCTGACCAGGAAGGGGGAAGAAATTATATTTGAGGGACACCCTCAAACTCCCTGCAAAGGGGCTTCGCCCCTCTGCACACCCCATATTGCATCAGCGTGCTAGGCGAACCGGCTCAGCAACTCCTCGGAAACGTACTGGAGGTACTCTCCCCGCCCCGAGGGGTCCCGAGGCAGGTTCAGGAATGTGAGGCCCATGTAGTCTACCTTCATCTCCTCCTCACATCGCGCTATCGTCTCGGCGCATTCCTCTGGGGTTCCCACGATCGCCCATTCGCTCAGGTCCTTCGTCGAGGAGAGCCCCAGGTCCGATATAGTCGGCTCCTGCATCCGCCAGGACCCGTACATGCGGGCGGATGCCTCGACTTTCTCCTGCGCCGCCTGCATGGCCTCTTGCCGGGTTGGGGCTATGGAGATGCATCGGTGGGAAGCCAGAAAACCTTTTGCGGGGACCGGGGCCTCATGGACCGTTTGCCAGTAGGTGTCGGCCAGCTCCTGAAAATACCGCCACTCGATCCTGGGGCCCAGAAGGCAGCCATCGCCCAGCGTAGCCGATCGTCGAGCGGTCACGGGGCTCTGACAAGCGATCCAGATGGGCGGATGCGGTAGTTGCACAGGGGTTAAGCCCAGCCTACCGCCTCGCAGCTTCCAATGCTTGCCCTCGAAGGTGACTTCCTCGCCCGACCACAGGAGCTTCATCAGCTTAATCGACTCCCGGAAGCGGCTCACCCGTTCCTTGCGGCTGGTGCCTGCGACCTCGAACTCTACGTCTCGGTATCCCAGGCCGACACCTAAGATGAACCGTCCGTTGGTGATATGGTCCATAGTGGTCACCTCATCGGCGACCTGTACGGGGTTGTGCAATGGGAGTAGGACGATGCCGGTAATCAGCTTCAGGTTACTGTTCTCCGGGGCCAGCCGGGCCAGCACTGGAATTGGTTGGAGCCAGATCGTCGGATGGGAGATCCAATGCTGAGGCATGTAGGCGCCCCAGAACCCCAGGGAGGTGGCATCTCGGATTATCGAGGCCGTGTTCTCCAGCTGAGAATAGATAGGGCGTTCAGGGTCGAATAGGAAGTCTCGGAGGTTCAGACCGAATTTCATTGCTTGACCTTATTGGCGCGAGGCTGTCTGAATGATGAACGGTAGAGGTATCGGGGCAAATTATGGCATGAAAGCCGTTCGGGGTTCTCCATCAAGGGCCCAGGTACGGCCCTATGGCCTAGGGATGCGAGTCTTTAGGAGAGAGAAGCCAGGAAGTCCTCTATGGCCCTGTTTACCAGGTCCGGCCTCTCGAGCATGATGCTGTGGGTTGCGCCCTCGACGATGACGGTCCGGCAGCTGTCCATATGTTCCTCCAGGTATCTGGAGTACACAGGTGGGGTCATTACATCTTCTGTACCGCAGATCGCCAGGGTGGGAAGCTTGATCTCGCCCACCCGGTCCAGCAGACCCTGCGGCGCCGCCAGAGAGGCTTCCACCACCTCCTTGAAGATGGCCTTGACGCCGAAGCGCTCGCTCAGCACCCGTTCCAGATGACGGTGCATGATCTTCACGCAGCGCCACTCGTTGCTGATCAGCCCAATCACCGCTCCTTCCAGGCTCTCCAATTCGCGCAGCCCCTCTTGCGCGACCACCGCCCGCTCCGCCACGGGCTCCAGAATTCGTATCGTGCCCATATCCGTATGCCTCCAATGTTGCCGATGGGACCACCGTTGCACGCAGCGCATGATGTACCAGATGGGCGCCGGCAGTCAATGTTGGGAATGAGCGCGTATTGCCGGACTACGCCTGCTGGAAATGCCTTGATGCGGGGGGCTCCGGGGGACGGGCGGCCCGTCCCCCGGGGGTGG
>JACZVB010000251.1 GCA_022572865.1 Chloroflexota bacterium
TCATGGTCCTGCCTCCTCGCTCTGCGCCTCGGTTGCAACGCCTCTTCCTCGATGTAGCCGGGCCTCAGGCCTGACGCGAGGAAGATAATGGAGAGAGGGAAGGAAGTCAATGGGAGGTGCATCATCGGGCCTGTACCTCATCCCTTCGGCTACGCTCCCCGGCGGAACCCTTCAACAAGTCCCGAGTATCGGGACAGGCTCACTTCGACAGGCCCGGGACGGTTCGTTGATGATTTCACACAGTGCGTGCTACAATATTTTGGCCCCCAGGAGTATCCCCGATTTCGATTCCCAGGAGGTATCCACGTTGCCCGAGCGTATCTTGATAGGAGTGGCCTGGCCCTATGCCAACGGCCCCTTGCATCTGGGCCATCTGGCCGGAGCATACCTCCCTGCCGACATCTTCGCCCGCTACCATCGAGCCCGGGGGAGCGAGGTGCTGATGGTCTCGGGCAGCGACCAGCACGGCACTCCCATCACCATCCGGGCCGAGCAGGAGGGGGTCCCGCCCCAGGAGGTGGTGGACAGGTTCCACGCCATGTTCCTGGAGTCCTGGGACCGCATGGGAATCACCTTCGACCTGTTCACCACCACAGGCACCGACAACCACCGGGAGGTGACCCAGGACATCTTCAACGTCCTCCTCTCCAAGGGGTATATCTACAAGGGCAAAATGATGCTCCCCTACTGCCACACATGCCAGAGGTCCCTCCCGGACCGCTATGTGGAAGGGACCTGCCCCCATTGCGGGAACGAGTCCGCCCGAGGCGACCAGTGCGACCAGTGCGGCAAGCCCCTGAATCCCACGGACCTGATCGGGCTCAGGTGCCGTATCTGCGGCGACGCCCCCGAGATCAGGGAATCGGAGCACTTCTTCCTGAAACTGAGCGCCTTCCGGGACAGCCTCCTCTCCTGGGTCGAGTCCCAGACCCACTGGCGACGCAACGTCCTGAATTTCACCCTGCAGTACCTCAGGGACGGCCTCAAGGATAGGGCCATCACCAGAGACATAAGCTGGGGAATCCCCGTGCCTCAGCCCGGCTTCGAGGAGAAGCGTATCTACGTCTGGTTCGAAGCGGTGATAGGGTACCTATCCGCCAGCATCGAGTGGGCCAAGAGCCGGGGCACCCCCGAAAAGTGGCGGGACTTCTGGGGGAAGGAGGTCAAGTCCTACTACTTCATCGGCAAGGACAACATCCCCTTCCATACCATCATCTGGCCGGCGATGCTGACGGGCTACGGGGACCGGGCCCTGCCCTACGATGTGCCGGCCAACGAGTTCCTGAACATCGAGGGAATCCAGCTTTCCACCAGCCGCAACTGGGCGGTATGGCTCAACGACTACCTGGAGGTGTTCGAGCCCGATCCCCTGCGATATTTCCTATCGGCCAACATGCCCGACACCTCCGATTCCGACTTCTCCTGGCCGGAGTTCGTGCGCCGCAATAACGGTGAACTGGTCGCCACATACGGCAACCTGGTCCACCGGGTCCTCACCATCACCTACAAGAATTTTGACGGCCGGGTGCCCCAGCCCGGCGACCTGGACCCTCTGTCCAAGGGCCTGCTGGAAAGGGTCGACACCACCTTCGCCAAGGTCGACCAGCTTCTTTATAGATGTAAGTTCAGGGAGGCGATACGGGAGGTCATGGGCCTGGCCCAGGAGGCCAACCGCTATATAGACCAGAAGGCGCCCTGGCGTGCGGTGAAGGAGGACAGGGACGGGGCCGCCACCACCCTCTGGTGCGCCCTGTCCGTGGTATCGGCCCTCAAGACCATGTTCTATCCGTTCCTGCCCTTCAGTTCCAAAAAGCTCCACAGTCTGCTAGGCTTGGGCGAGCTGAAGGAGGACGGTGAGTGGCGACTGGAAGCTCCCTCCCCGGGCCAGGGGCTGCTGGAGCCCACGCCCCTGTTCCGAAAGCTTGAAGACGAGGTAGCGGAGGAAGAGACGGCTAAGCTGGGGCAAAGCCCGTCCTCCAGGAATCGTGTGAAGACATGAGCACAGCCCAAGTCTTGTCCCTCTACCAGCCCATCAGGGAAGACCTGCTCCAGGTCCGTGAGGATATCAGGTCGGCAAGCGCGGTGGACTTCCCCGAGCTGTCGGAGATCCTCGGCCACGTCCTGAACAGCACGGGGAAGGGGACCCGGCCGGCAATCACCATCCTGGCCTCCAAGTTCCATCCCCACGATGAGCAGCTCCCCAAATTCATGGCGTCAGCGGTGGAACTGCTGCACATCGCCACCCTTGTCCACGACGACACTGTGGACAAGGCGGCCATTCGCCGGGGAAAGGCCACTGTCAGCAGCCTGTGGGGGGAGAACGCGGCGGTGCTGGTGGGCGATTATCTCTTCGCCAAGTCCGCCACCTGCGTGTGTTCCACCGAGAATGTGCGGGTGATCCGCATCTTTTCAGAGACCATCATGCATCTCGCCAGCGGAGAGCTGAAGGAGAGGTTCAGCGCCTACGATTGGACGGCTGACAGGGATCAGTACTGGGATCGAATTCGGCAGAAGACGGCCTCCCTCTTCACCACCTCCGCCGAGACGGGGGCCATTCTCAGCGGCGCCTCAGAGACTATAATCGACGCCTTCCACACCTACGGTCACAGCCTGGGCATGGCCTTCCAAATCGTGGACGATATTCTCGATTTCCAGGGCACCGAGTCCGAGGTGGGTAAGCCCGTAGGGAACGACCTGGCCCAGGGGGTGCTGACCCTGCCGGCAATCCTCCTCCAGGAACGATACCCCAACGACAATCCGATCAAAGCACTATTCCAGAACCCCAGCGACGAGGGCGCTCTAAAGAGAGCGGTGGAGATGATCCACAACTCCTCGGTCATCGACGATTCCTACGATGTGGCCCAGGACTTCTGCTCCACGGCCAGGAAGGCCCTGGAGGGCCTACCCGACAATCCCTACCGCCGCTCCCTGACGGAGCTCCTCTCCTACATCCTGGAGCGCAAGAAGTAGCGGAGAGAGGGTTCAATAACGGTTTCAACCCTCACCCTCCTTCGGCAA
Source organism: Chloroflexota bacterium (assembly GCA_022572865.1). The sequence continues at coordinate 3,019 of JACZVB010000251.1, forward strand.
GCTCAGGACAGGCTCTGTGTCCCCCTCTCCCTTAACAAGGGAGAGGGGGAAATTAAATCTGTCCCGACAAGTCGGGACAAACCCCCGGCTCCGACTCGTCCCGATACTCGGGACCCCGCGTCGGGACACTCCCCGTTTCGAGAAGCTTATTTAACGGCCTGCCAGATGAGCTCTCCACCCAAGATGGTGCTCCAGACCTTTATATCTGCCATGTCCTCGGGGTTCCCTCTGGTAGGGTCATCACTCAGGACCACCATGTCCGCCAGCATCCCCGGAGCGATCCTCCCCCTGGACTCTTCCTGGCCCGAGGCGTAGGCCCCCTCTATGGTGTACATCTCCAGCGCCTCCAAGGCCGAAATACCCGCTCCAGGCCCCAATTCATCGCCCCCGGCCGACCGCCGGGTCACGGCGGCGCACATCGACACCAGGGGGTCGGGTGGAGCCACGGGGCTGTCTGAGCTGCCCGCCACCCTCAGGCCCATCTCCAGCCACGATTTAATG
>JACZVB010000252.1 GCA_022572865.1 Chloroflexota bacterium
GTCATCAAGTCCCCGCAGGCGGTTAAGGCCATCATAGGCGTTCAGCTGCAGACCGCGGCCTTCTTCGATAAGCTCAGCCTGCTGGAGCTGGTCAGCCTCTTCGGGAGTCTCTACCGTCGGAAGGTGGACGCCGCTCAGGTGTTGGATACGGTCGAGCTGACGGATAAGGCCAGGTCCAGGTACAAGGAGCTGTCCGGGGGGCAGAAACAGCGGCTCTCCATAGCCACGGCCCTGGTGAACGACCCGTTGGTTCTGTTCCTGGATGAGCCGACCACGGGCCTCGACCCCCAGGCCCGGAGGCACATGTGGGGCCTGATAAAGACGCTTCAGGTCGAGGGCAAGACCATATTTTTGACCACCCACTACATGGAGGAGGCGGAGGAGCTGTGCGATAGGGTGGCAATCATCGATAGAGGGGCCATCGTGGCTATGAAGAGCCCCGACAACCTGATCGATGATCTGCTGGCCACGGGGTTCCACAATCAAAAGGAATCCAGGGCCGCCAATCTGGAAGATGTCTTCTTGAGCCTCACTGGGAAGAGTCTACGGGAGAGCTGACGTGAACCCTACTGTAACCCTGACCATCGTGGCGCTGAAGATGTACTTTCGCAACCGGCAGGCCATCTTCTGGACCATGTTCCTGCCGCTGTTGCTCATGCTTATCTTCGGGTTGATCAACTTCGGCGAGTTCTCCAGGATAGACATGGGTGTGGTGGACCAGGCCCAGAACCCCGTGTCCCGAGACTTGATTGAGGCCCTCCGGGACTCTGACGTCCTGGAGATTACGGTAGGCTCACAAGGGGAGGAGTTGGAGGCCCTGGAGGACGGGGACCGGGATATCGTAATCATCCTTCCGGCCGCTTTGGGGGAGATAGGAACGGTTGCCAACGTACAGTCGTTTCACGCCGAGAGTAGCCAGCAGGAGGCGGAGGTCGGCAGCTCCATAGTGCGGGGCATTCTTGACGATATGACCTTCCGCCTCACGGAGACGGCCCAACTCTTCGCTTTCGAGAGCCAGGCGGTGGACAGCCGGGGACTGGAATACGTGGATTTCCTGGTCCCGGGCATAGTAGCCATGTCCATCATGCAGATGGGGATATTCAGCGTGACCTTCACTCTTATCCAGTACCGTCAGCAGGGGGTTCTGCGGCGACTGAAAGCGGCTCCGATCCGGCCCTACAACTTCCTGGTGGGCCAGGTGATAACCCGCCTGATAATCTCCGTCCTGCAGACCATCGTGCTGCTGGCGGTGGCGATCGTCGTATTCGATGTAGAGATCGTGGGAAACATCGGCGTGATATTTCTGCTGGCCGTGCTGGGAGGGGCCCTCTTCATCTCCATCGGCTTCGCGGTGTCCGGCTTCGCCAAGAACGAGGAGGTGGGAGCGCCCCTGGCCAACATCATCGCCCTGCCGATGATGTTCATGTCTGGCGTGTTCTTTCCCACCGACGTGCTGCCCGGGGCCCTGGAGAAGATAGTCCAGTTCTTCCCCCTGACCTTCCTGGCCGATGGCCTGCGGGAGGTATCGGTCCAGGGCGCCGGCATCACCGAAATCCCCTGGGAGTTCCTGGGACTGGGGGTGTGGACGGTGGTGGCCTTCTCCCTGGCCGTCCGGCTATTCCGGTGGGAGTGATCTGGGCCGAGTGTGATACCTCATCGTGCTGACATAGGCTGTGCAGTCGTGTAAGATGCTCGCGTTCTCGGCCCTCGGGCCCGTGGCGATGGAGGACATTACCAAGGAGGTCTCACAAGATATGTACACTTTCCAGGGCCGCCAGGTCTTCGAGACGGTGGCGGAGATGGTCGACCCGAAGCACACCGTAGTCATGGTCCACGACATGCAAAACGACTTTCTGACCGAGGGGGGAGCCTTCCGGCGAGGGGGCGAGGCCATCGATGTTTCCTCTTTCCTGGACGGGCTGGTGAAGTTCGTCGCGCAGGCCCGAGGGCACGGGGTGAAGGTGTGGCAGACCAACTACACGGACCTGCCGGATTTCGGAAGCTACGACGACCCGATGGTCAGCAAGAGGTGGGCCATGGTAAGCGACCCCGCCAAGAAAGACCAGGCCAACCCCTCGGTTTTAGGGACATGGGGCTGCCAGACGATAGATGAGCTGAAGGCCCAGGATGGCGATATAATCATCAACAAGTACCGCACCAACACCTTTGTCCACTCCAACTTCGAGCTGCTGCTGCGGAGCCACGGCATCAGGACCGTTATATCCACCGGGGTGGCCACCGAGGTGGGAATCCTGCCTACCTCGTGGACCGGGATTCAATTAGGGTTCTTTCCGGTGATACCCCGGGACCTGGTGGGCTCCCGACAACCCGAGCTCCACGAGGACGCGATGAAGTTCATGGAGCGGCTGGTGTGGGTCGTAGACTCCTCGGAGATACTGGAGGCCTGGGAAAAGGGTTACTCCTAGCCCGGTGCAGATTCTTCGGTCACTTCGTTCCCTCAGAATTACAGTCGGACTCGACCCGGGCCTTGAGGGCCTGGTTCATGGCCTCGAATCCCCGGCGGGTGCCCTTTCTTATCAGCCAGAGAATGGGGATGGCTAGCAGGCCGGTGAACAGCTCTCCCTGAACGAAGCGGCACCGATTCTCATCCAGGGGATCGATGATGAAGTAGTGCTCGCCGTCGAAGATGCCGGGAAAGAGGATGTGACCTATCCAGCTAAACCCGGTGTTCTCCTCCACGGCGATAACCCGTGGTTTGATGGTCATGCCCCGGGCCCCGGGCGGCTTGATGAAGACCCTCAGGTATTGATCCGGCTCTAAGACGCCGCTGATCCTTTGCAAGAACGGGTTCCACTGGGAGTAAGAGTCGAGGTCGGTGAGCACCTGCCAGACTCGCTGTGCCGGGGCCTCGATCTCTATCTCGGCGTGGAGGGTCCTCATTACAGCCCTTGGTAGCTGGCCTTGCGCTTCTCCCGGAAGGCGGCGACCCCTTCCGTGTGATCCTGGGATGTGAGGGTGATGGTCTCCAGGGCGGCCGACATCTGCATGGCGGTCTCCAGGTCCATCTCCAGGGCCTTGTAGAGCATGAGTTTAGAGAGGCGCAGCGCTATCGGGGGGCCTGCCGCTATCTTGGCGGCCATCTCCATGGTGACCTGCTCCAGCTCATCCTCCGGCACCAGCTTGTTGAGCAGGCCGAGGCGATAGGCATCCTCAGCCTCCAGGAAATCGCCGGTGAAAAGCATCTCGTTGCTCTCGGCAAGCTGCGCGAACGTCTGCGTGAGCGATGGACGGCCGGGCATCTCGATCGTCACGGTGATCTTCGTCTCGGGAGCGCCCCGCGCCTTCAGCACGACCGCTTTTTGTGAATAGTCTTCCACCTGCTGCTTCAGAGCCGTGAACGACTGCACTCGGACGCTTTTCTCGGTCTGATCCGAGATGCGGTCGCGGCGGCTTTCACTCAACGGACCCGACGTGAAGCAGGGGTGAATTTCCTCGATCACTCCGCCTTCGAGCTTGATTCGGATGTCCCAGTCGAAGGTT
>JACZVB010000253.1 GCA_022572865.1 Chloroflexota bacterium
GCATACGGGGCTGGCCAATTGACCCGGGGGCGTCCTCTCGGTAGCATTGGATAGGAAGAGTGCAGGGGTTTCGGCCGGCTGGCCGGATGCGACAGCCATCTTCCTTGAATCAGCCGGCCTTTAACCTCTGTGTAGAAGGGACGAGGAATGGCCCCGATACTGCAAGTTAAGAATCTGAAAACCTACTTCTACACCGATGATGGTGTGGTGAAGGCGGTAGACGGGATCTCCTATGACCTGGAGAGGGGGGAGACCCTGGGCCTGGTGGGGGAGAGCGGCTGCGGCAAGAGCGTCAGCGCCCTCTCCCTGATGCGGCTGATACCATCTCCTCCCGGCAAGATCGTGGAGGGGGAGGCCTACCTGGAGGGAACAGACCTGCTGAAGCTGAGCTCCGAGGAGATGCGCCGCCGCCGGGGCAAAGATATTGCCATGATCTTCCAGGAGCCCATGACCTCCTTGAATCCGGTGCTCACTATCGGCAGACAGATCACCGAAGCCCTGGAGGTTCATCTAAAGATGAACCGGAAAACAGCCAACCAGCGTGCGGCGGAACTGCTGGAAGAAGTGGGCATGCCCGATGCCAAACGCCGCCTCAACGATTATCCCCATCACCTGAGCGGAGGCATGCGCCAGCGGGTTATGATCGCCATGGCCCTGAGCTGCGAGCCAAAGGTCCTCCTTGCCGATGAACCTACTACGGCAGTGGACGTCACCATTCAAGCCCAGCTTTTGGACCTGATCCATCGCCTGTCGAAGGAGAGGGGCACCGCGGTGGTCATCATCACCCACAATCTGGGGGTGGTGGCCAGGTATGCAGACAGGGTCAACGTGATGTACGCCGGCCGGATAGTGGAGAGCTCTACGGCTGCCAAGGTCTATGCCAACCCGGGACACCCCTATACCCTGGGACTGCTCCGGTCCGTTCCTCGCCTGGACGAGGCCAGAGGGGAACGGCTCATCCCCATCGAGGGGATGCCCCCGGACCTGGCCCATAAGCCCCAGGGCTGTGCCTTCAGGCCCAGGTGTAGCTTCGCCATTCCGACCTGCCGGGAAAAAGACCCCCAGCTCATGCCTGTAGACCAGGGCCACTATGCAGCCTGCTGGGTGGATATTCGGGCCTCTAAGGGAGCGGAAGGCTAACGGATGACAACGGCAACCCCAACGGGTGATGTCCTCATAAGGGTTAGGGGCCTGAAGAAATACTTCCCCGTGACCCGGGGCATACTCTTCCAGACTAAGGTTGGCGAGATCAAGGCCGTTGACGACGTCAGCTTCGATATCATCCGGGGCGAGACCCTGGGCCTGGTGGGGGAGAGTGGCTGCGGCAAGACCACCACCGGCAGGTGCATTCTTCAGGTCATCAGGCCCACCGAGGGCGAGGTGGTTTTCCAGGACCAGGACCTGACCAAACTGAACAACAAGGGCATGCGGGCCGTGAGGCGGAGCCTCCAGGTTATTTTCCAGGACCCCTACGGCTCCTTAAACCCCCGTATGACCGTGGGAACCATAGTCGAAGAGCCGTTGGTTATCCACAAGATAGGGAGCAAGGCCGAGCGCAAGGACCGGGTAAAAGAGCTGTTCCAACTGGTGGGCCTGAACCCGTATATGGTAGACCGGTACCCCCATGAGTTTAGCGGGGGCCAGCGCCAGCGCATCGGCATCGCCAGGGCGCTGGCCGTCAACCCCTCTTTCATCGTCTGTGACGAGCCCATCTCCGCCCTGGACGTCTCCATTCAGGCCCAGGTCATAAATCTCCTTCAGGAGCTCCAAGAGCAGTTCAACCTCACCTATCTGTTCATCGCCCACGACCTCTCGGTGGTGAGGCACATAAGCGACCGGGTAGCGGTGATGTACCTGGGTAAGATAGTGGAGCTTACCGATAGAGACAGCCTCTACCAGGACCCCCTCCACCCTTATACCAAGGCCCTCCTCTCGGCAGTGCCCATTCCAGACCCGGCAATCGAGGCAACGAGGGAGCGGATAATCCTCACCGGCGATGTCCCCAGCCCCTTGAACCCACCCCAGGGGTGCAGCTTCAATCCCCGGTGTCCCTTCGTCATGGATGTGTGCCGTCGGGTCACCCCTGAGCTGAAGATCACCAAGTCGGGACACCAGGTGGCCTGCCACCTTTATTAGGGATTGCCTGCCTCAAAAGAATCGTCTGTCTGACGGGCGTCAGGGGCTGGCTTATAGGCCGTAGAAGCCGGTGTTGAACGGCGAATCGAGACGTGAAATAATCTGGCCGCGCTTGGCGGCTCTGAATCGATCGAGGACTCCCGTTCGGAGTGGAACTCCGGTTTGCATGTCTAAATCAGATTTGCTATTGTGCCTGATGTTCGAATGCCCTGAACATACCAGCGATTCTAATCAGATAATCATAGGAGCCAACAATGGCTGTGCCAAACTGGAAATCGGGCCTGCAAGAGATAGCGGATGGGGTCTTCGCCTACATCAATGCTCAGCCCCGGGCGGCTATATGCAACTCCGGCATCATCATCGGCGATGACGGGGTGATGGTCATAGACGGCCTGATGGTGGGCAGCATGGTCCGCCCGTACCTGGAGCAGATACGCAAGGTTACTAGCAAACCGATTCGATACGTGGTGAACACCCATCACCACATCGACCATAGCTTCGGCAACCAGTTCTATCTTCCAGCGGAGGTCCTGGGGCACAGGGCCTGCCGGGAAATAATGCTGGCCAGAGGGGTCGACCAGGAGGACTTGGGAAAGCGGTTCCCCATGTACAAGGAGGACTGGCCCAAGGTCCGTCTAACGCCGCCGTCTGTTACCTACGAGGATAAGATGGTCGTTCACCTGGGCGACCGTGTAGTTGAATTGCTGCACCCGGGGGCAGCCCACACCTATGGAGATACCCTGATATATATGCCGAAGGAGAAACTGCTTTTTACCGGCGACGTCGCCTTCCAGTACCTGACGCCCCTGGCCGCCGATGGCCACATCAGTCACTGGATTCAGGTGGAGGAGAGCATAATCAACAATTTGGATGCAACTACCATCGTGCCGGGTCACGGGCCCGTGGGAGACAAGACCGCACTGGTCCTGACCCTGGGCTACCTCAAGCTGCTGAAACGGACCTCCCGCTTACACTTTGAGCGAGGGGCCAGTGTAGACGATGCCGCCAGGGCCATGCGCCTGGGCGAATACGCTGACTGGGAAGAGCCGGAACGAGTTCTGCGCAATATGGCGCGGGCGTTCCAGGAGTTCCGCGGCGAGCTGCCAAAGCCACTGAGGACACGGTTTGACAAAGGTCTTCATGTTGCCCCTCGCTAGCGTCACACGAGGCGCCGGCACTGGTTTGTAAATGGTAAATTCCCAGTTCAAGCATCTATTCAGCCCGTATAAACTGCGGAATCTTGAGTTGCGCAACCGGGTGGTGAGCACGCCTCACACCACCTCGCTGGTCGAAGACGGCATGCCTGGAGACCGGTACACCGCTTATGTTGGAGAAAAGGCGAGGGGCGGGTGCGGGCTGAGCATA
>JACZVB010000254.1 GCA_022572865.1 Chloroflexota bacterium
ACGTGGCCGTCACCGACGCCCAGGCCCTGGAAGGGTTCCACCTGCTGTCCCGCACCGAGGGCATCATCCCCGCGCTGGAGTCGGCCCACGCCATATACTACGCCTGCCAGCTTGCCTCGACGTTGCCGGAGGACAGCATTATCCTGGTGTGCCTCAGCGGCCGCGGGGACAAGGACGTGGACACCGTGGCCGGGTTGGGGGGTAGATAGGAATGCAGGGCGTGCCCTGCACCCACATTTAGCTGCCTTCTAACGCAGCGTGGCCAAGTGCCTGGCCTCTTCGTCGTTGAGCACGTAGGGCCTCTTGAGCCAGCGGTACACCTCGAACCAGCGTCCCGCCACCTTCACCGCCAGTATGGGGTCCACCTCTTCGGCCAGCACCGCCGTCTCCTCTATCTCCCACAGCCTAGACAGGGGCAGTCGAAAACCCTCCGCCTGAACGCTCATCAGCACCTTGTCGGCCTGGTACTTGGTGAAGACTCCCTGCCGCGGCAGGGGAAGGGTGAAGCTCAAGATCCCGGGGATGGTGACACGCACCTCTTTTTGCCAGGAGACCCGGAATGTCCCGGCGGTGTGAAGGAACCCCAGGAGTCCGCCGCCGAGGGCCTGCAACTCCAAGGGCTTGGGCTGCATGCCCAAACGGGCCGCCCTCTCCAGGAAGCTGTCGATTATTGCCTGGTCTATGGCCTTCTGTGCATTCCGTGGTACGAAGACAGCGCCTGAACCAACCTGATTGAACGTTGCCATAACCACCTCCTGGGGAGCTTTTATATGTGCATGCCCCTAAAGCACTGGATAGTGCATACTATTCTACGCTAAGTTTACGCCAAGACAGGAGTTTAGGATAGTACCCCGCCCAAAATGTAAGATGTTTAATGATTCCTATATCCTAAAAAGTCGAGACTTAACATGTCACCCTGAGTCCCGATGTATCAAGACGAAGGGTCTAGGGCAGTGGCTATCCCGATACACGTCGAAGCCCCACCCCAGATTCTTCGTCGCTTTGCTCCTCAGAACGACATTTTGGGCAAAGACGGCCTAATACCTGCTTTCTTGAATCGCAACAAGTCGCCCTGTATACTCCTGCTATGGAACGACATCAGGTCAACGTACGAGTTCCCGCCACCACGGCCAACCTTGGTCCCGGCTTCGACTGCCTGGGAATGGCCCTGGACTGGTGGAACGACGTGCATATGAGTGTATCCTCGGCACCAGAGGTCCGTGTCCTGGGAGAGGGCGCGGATACCCTCAGCGCGGCGGAGGACAACCTGGTATATCGGGCTGCCCAGGCCCTCTTCAGTGAAGCCGGGGAGAACCCTCCGGCCCTGTCCATCCTGTGCGAGAACCGGATACCCCTGGCCCGGGGCCTGGGGAGCAGCGCCGCGGCCATAGTGGGTGGCCTGGTGGCGGCAAACGCCCTGTGCCCGCACCCCCTCGATCAGCAGTGCCTCCTGGACCTGGCGGTGCGCCTGGAGGGCCACGCCGACAACGTAACGTCTGCCCTGCTGGGTGGCTGCCAGGTGGTTGTCCAGGATGGAGACAAGGTCATCTCGGATACCGTGCCCATCGCTCCTGGACTGAGGGCAATAGTTTTTGTGCCCGACCTGCCCATGCCTACCAAGGACGCAAGGGCCGTCCTTGCTGGAAAGGTTGCCCGTGAAGACGCCGTATACAACCTGGGAAGGGTGGCCATGCTGGTGAACTCCCTGTCCAGTGGACGGCTCGAAAACCTGCGGGTCGCGACCCAAGACCGTCTGCACCAGCCAGCACGAGAGAAGATATTCCCCGCCATGAAGTACATAATCCGCGCCGCCCAGAGCGCCGGGGCATCGGGGGTGTTCCTCTCGGGCGGCGGCTCCAGCGTCCTGGCCCTGGCCACCTCCAGGTTCATGACCATCGGCTATGAGATGGTCAACGCCGCGGACAAGCTGGGTTTTTCAGGCAGCATCAAGGTAACATGTCCCTCTTCCTTGGGAGCGCACGTTGTGTCGACGGAGTGATGGAGTCGCCCATGACAAGCTTGATCGTCCAGAAATACGGGGGCAGCTCCCTGGCCGACGCCGAGAGAATCAAGGCCGTGGCGCGCCGTATTGCCCGGTCCAAGGATGAAGGAAATCAGGTGGTGGTAGTGGTCTCCGCCATGGGCGACACCACAGACGACCTTATACGCCAGGCCAACACCGTCACCGAGAAGCCGGACGAGCGTGAGTTGGCTCTCCTCCTTTCCACGGGGGAAATCGTCTCCTCCACTCTGGTCAGCATGGCGCTTCGCTCCCTGGGATATAAGGCCATCAGCCTCAGCGGAGGGCAGGCTGGCATACGCACCGACATGGACTACAGTAAGGCCAGAATAGTCGCCGTAGACCCACAGCGCATCCTGAAGGAGCTGAGGGAGGACACCATTGTCATCGTCGCCGGCTTTCAGGGAATTACCGAGGAGATGGACATCACCACCCTTGGTCGGGGAGCGTCCGATACTACGGCGGTGGCCCTGGCCGCCGGGCTAGATGCAAGGGTCTGCGAGATATACACCGATGTAGACGGCATCTACACCGCCGATCCCCGCATCGTGCCGGAAGCCCGAATACTTGAGGAAATAGACTACGAGGAGATGCTGGAGCTGGCAAGCTATGGGGCGAAGATGCATCCTCGCTCCATCGAGCTGGGAGCCATGTACAACATACCCATCCTGGTGACCTCCAGCTTCACGGATACGCCCGGAACCCTTATTCATTGAGAGGCCCATATGGAAACGAGAAACCGAGTCAGAGGAATAGCCCACAACAAAAACGTGGCAAAGATAACCGTGCTGGGTGTGCCGGACCGTCCCGGAATATCCGCGACCCTCTTCGAGCCGCTGGCTGAGAAGGGAATAAGCATAGACACCATTGTTCAGAACGCCAGCGTGGAGCGCATCACCGACCTCACCTTCACCGTGGCCCGGGAAGACCTGGAAGCCGCTATGGATATAGTGGAACCCGTGGCCCAGGACATGGGAGCCGGTGGCTGCATCAGCAATGCTTATCTGGGGAACGTCAGTATCGTGGGGACGGGTATGCAGCACAATCCAGGTTACGCAGCCCGCATGTTCCGCGCCCTGTACGAAGCCAATGTGAACATCGAGATGATAACCACCTCGGAGATACGCATAACCTGCATCGTGGCCGAAGACAGTGTGGAGGATGCAGTGCGCGCACTGCATGCGGCCTTCCAACTGGACCAGGTTGACTAGACTCGATGGAAGGTGGTCTGATCCCTTGGCACAACCCTTTCTTTCCATCGTGATCCCTGCCTACAACGAGGAGATGCGGATAGCCCAGACCCTGGATACCGTGGTGAAGTACGTGGAAGGTCAGGACTATTCCTGGGAAGTAATAGTGGCCGACGACGGCAGCCAGGATGGGACCGCCGGTTTGGTGGATGCCGCTGCGGAAGCAAACCCGGGAGTGCGGCTGGTCAGGCTCAGCCACGGAGGAAAGGGATGGGCGGTACGGAGCGGCA
>JACZVB010000255.1 GCA_022572865.1 Chloroflexota bacterium
TTGGCCAGGTGAACCGGGCTCCAGAAGGCGGACAGGAGGGCCGATACCCCTATCTTGACCCGGGTGGTCAGGGCCGCCGCATAGGAGAGAAGGGGTATCGGTTCCAGGTTGGGGATAGGGCTGAAGTGGCCCTCGCCGACCCACACGCTGTCATAGCCCAGGGCCTCCACCTTCGACAGGAAGTCGCCGATGTATCTCGTGTCCACCTTCCCATCGGGAAACTTCTGGGGCATCGCGATGCCGAATCGGGTCCTATTCTTTGATGGCATTCTTTCTCCTTTTACTTCTCAGCCGCTCCGTCTCACGTTTATCGATCTGACGAGTATGCGGGTCAATGACCACTCCATACTGTTCCCGAGCGGCGTCCAGTGACACAAAGCCGTCGCGCACATCCCTTAGGACTGCCTCGGGGTCCCGTTCCAGGGGAGACCCGTAGCCCCCGGTGCCCGACAGGGTGGTGCTCACCACATCCCCCGCCTTCAACCGGTAGATCCCCTTGGAGTGGAGTTTCCTCTCATCCGCGCCGCCGGGATTCAGGAGGGTACGTCCCCGGGGCCCGCCCTCACCCCCGAAGAGGCCCCGGGGCGAGAATACCTGGCGTTCGGTGAGGTTGGAGAATATCGCATCGTCCACCAGCATCCGCACGTCCTTGCGCATGGCCGTGCCGCCCCTGTACTTCCCCGGCCCCCCGCTATCGGTCACGAACTGGAGCCGCTCCACCAGCACGGGATAGGTGCGCTCCACCACCTCGATGGGAATGTTCTCCAGGTTGAAGGCCGAGCACAACCCGTCGGCCCCATCTTTCGAGGGCCTGGCCCCCACGCCCCCTATTATCATCTCGTAGTAAACAAAGGGCTTTCCGGTCTCCGGGTCTATACCCCCGTAGTTGGGATTGGCCCAGTGGGAGCTGTTGGCTATCACCCGGTCGGGCACCGCCTCCGACATGGCCAGGAGGATGGTATCCACTATCCGCTGCTGCATTATGGCCCTGGGCCCCACCGCGGCCGGCGGCCGGGGATTGAAGAGGCTTCCCTCGGGCGCAACCACATGGATAGGCCTTATGCATCCCTCGTTCTGGGGTATCGTATCCTGGACCGTCAGGGCCTTAATAGTGAAGTAGCAATAGGCCCTGGTGTAGTTAAAAGTAGAGTTGAGCCCCGAGGGACTCTGCGGGCTGCTCCCGGTGAAGTCCAGGGTCAGATCGCTATCCCGAATCCTCACCGTGACCGCTATCTTCAAAGGCTCCGTCGCTTCGCCGAAGTCGTCGAAGTGGTCCTCGGCAGAGTAGTCCCCATCGGGGAGTTCCGTGATGGCCTGGCGCATCGCCTCCTCGGACCGGCGGAGGATCAGGTCCATGCAGGCCTGTATCGTCTCGCGTCCGTAGGTCTTGACCAGCTCCAGAAAACCCACCTCTCCCAGGCGGTTGGCATTCCTCTGGGCCCGAACATCGCCAAGGACCTTGTCCGGGACCCTCACGTTGGCTGCCAGGAGCTTCATCACCTCACGGTTAGGCTCTCCCTTATGGTACAGACGGGTTGGCAGGAACCTGATCCCCTCCTGATACATGTCTACACTGCTGACCGCCTGGGACCCGGGACCCGTGCCCCCCACATCCACCATGTGAGCGCAGTTTACGGCGAAGGCCAGCAGCTGGCCATCGTGAAATACGGGGCTCACCTGGAAGAAGTCGGGAAGGTGGCCCGAGCCCAGGTACGGATCATTCAGGAGGATGGAGTCTCCCGGGGAGAGATCTTCGGGCGGGTATTCCTTCAGCACGTGCTTCACTACGAAGGGCATGGACCCCAGGTGGCCGGGACTGAAATTGCCCTGCGATATCAGCCTCGCTTCGGAGTCGAAGAGGGCCGTCGAGAAGTCCCGGCCCTCCCTCACCCCCAGGGAGTAGGCCGAGCGCCGAAGGGCAACCCCCATCTCCTCGGCTATGGATACCAGCCCGCTCCACACCACGCTGAAGGTGACCGGGTCGATGGAGGTCATGGCATCCAACTTAGCCTCCCAGTTCCACGATTAGATTCAGGTAGTCGTCCACCCGGGCCCTGTCCCCCGGAAGGAGGACCGTGGTCGATTCCGCTTCCTCCACTATGGCAGGCCCCTCGATTGAAGAGCCGGGCGTCAGGGCGTATCGATCATATACAGCGGTTTCAACGTACCCCCCGCTCTCGGGGAAGTAGGCGTTCCTCTTCCCCTTGAAGCCGTCTCGGGCCCCCGCAGCTCCGTCCGGCGCAGTAGGCAGGGCAAAGGCCCCGGGCGAGGAGACAGCCTTCAGCTTCCAGCCCGTGACCTCGACCTGCTGGTCCGGTTGACTGTAGCCGAAGACCGCCTGGTAAGTCTGATGGAAAGCCTGTTCGAGCAGGGCGATGCTTTCGACGGTCAGGGGCGTCGAGGCCACCGGGACGGATATCTCGTACCCCTGGCCCACGTAATGCATGTCGGCGGAGGTCACCAGCGAGACCGCCTTGTCCGCCCCCGCCTCCTCCAGCATCGATCTACCACGACTGGTCAGCTCCTCGAATATGGCATTGACCGGGTCAAGTATCTCTTCGTTCAAAATCGCTGCGTAGGTCCTGGCCAGATCGAAGGAGATGTCGGCCGCGAGAAGTCCGATAGCCGAGGCGACCCCCGCGGCCGCCGGAAGCACGATCCTGGGAACACCCAGCTCCCTGGCGAGGCGACACCCGTGCACCGGCCCCGCTCCACCGAACGCGACGAAGGTGTACTTGCGTGGGTCCCGGCCCCGCTCCACCGTCGCCAGCCTTATCGCCCGCATCATGTTGGTGTTGACCATCTGGTGTATCCCCCAGGCCGCCTCCTCGACGGATACGCCCAGGGGCCCGGACACCCTCTTCTCTATCCCCTCGGCGGCGGCGGCCCTATCCAGGCCCATCCGCCCCCCGAGAAAATAGTCGGGGTTTAGATACCCCAGGACCAGGTCGGCATCGGTGACGGTAGGCTCGTCCCCGCCAAGTCCGTAGCAGATGGGGCCCGGGTCCGCTCCGGCGCTGTCCGGGCCTACGGTGACGATCCCCATCCTGGCCCGGGCTATGCTCCCGCCCCCGGCGCCTATCTCCACCAGGTCGATCCCCGGGATATTGATGGGCAGCCCGCTGCCGGCCTGCATCTTCATCCTATCGATCTCCACCTGGGACGTGGTGGCCAGCCTTCCATCCTCGATCAAGCACACCTTGGCCGTCGTGCCCCCCATGTCGAAGGAGATCAGGTCCCGGAACCCCAGGACCCGGCCGTAGTTGGCCGCCATCAGCGCCCCCGCCGCAGGGCCCGACTCTATCACCCGCACCGGCTCCTCCATGATCAGACCGGCGGTGGCGATGCCGCCGTTGGCCTGCATCACGTACAGGTTTCTCTGATAGCCACCCTTCTGCATCTCATCCTCTAGGCGGCCCAGATAGCTCCTGACCGCGGGCATGATGTAGGCGTTGGCTACGGCGGTGTTGCTCCTCTCGTACTCCCGCCACTGGGGCGA
>JACZVB010000008.1 GCA_022572865.1 Chloroflexota bacterium
TATTAGAATCACGCCCATGAACAGGAGTGGGGCGTGCCCCATATCATAATGCCATTGAGTGGAAAAACAAAGCCTGTGTACCCGTACACTAAATTAGTGGCATCTTGATACCTTTCTCAAGCTGTTACACCGATGGAGAAGCTGGAGAGGTGTAAGGTAACCTGGGACCTGACGAGGACTAAGGTGTTATATGTCCGCCTCAGGTGAAGGGGATGCGAGGGTAATTGAAACTGATGCTGGTAAACCGGGCGAAATCAGTCCAATTTTGTATTGCAACTTTCCGTCATCAGGACTATGGTTGCTAGCGCTCAATTGCAAGGTTAATCAGGGCGGAGAAAGGGTGAAGAAGTGCCTGTAGGCGAGCTGGCCGCACTCCTCTCTGCCCTTACCTTTTCCTTTACCGCCATCGTAGATAAGATTATGACCCGGCGGTTCGAGCCCCTGACCCTGGGTGCTCTGTCGACCCTGGGCGGCGCCATCTTCAGCCTGGCCCTGCTCTTCGCCCTGGGAAAGGCCGACGAACTGCCCGATGCCCCGGTGGGAGCACTTCTGCTGAGTGCAATGGGGGGCGTCATATCCGTCGGCATCGGAATGCCCCTCTACCTGAGATTTCTCAGGTCCGTGGACGTGAGCAAGGCCGCGCCCATGACCAGCGGCATAAATACCCTACTGGCAGTCCTGGTAGGCCTGGTCCTGCTGGGGGAGAACGTATCGCTACCCACCCTGCTGGGCATTGGGGCTGTCATGGCCGGGATATACATGTTGACCTTTTCTCAGAGGCGTCAGGCGGATA
Source organism: Chloroflexota bacterium (assembly GCA_022572865.1). The sequence goes on from JACZVB010000008.1 coordinate 794, forward strand.
AGGGCCAGGCCCAGTGGCTCGGCTTCCGGGGATTGGCCTTTCTGGTTTTCGTGGTGTCCTTCTGGGTAGCAGGAACATCCATCCAAAAGATTGCCCTGGAAGAGGTAGATGCGATCACCGCCAATGCGGTGAGGTTGGCGGCGGTGTTCCTAGTCCTCTCGGCCCTGGCGTCGACTAATCTGGCCGCGGTCCTGGGGCATGAGGATGGAAGCGCAGCCCAGGGGTATCGAGGACGCCGACACCAGACTTCTGCCATCAGGAAGACGAAAAGCACAGCGGCCAGGCGACGCGATGGGTTTCGCCTCAGGCCATGGGGCCACTGGGCCCACATCCCTCACCCGCGCCTCCGCAGACATCACGATACCGCAGAAATACGACGCATCCCGGTACGAATTCTACCGCCTGTATTTTGGGATCAGATCGATAAACTGGCGGACAGCCTGTCGAAGATAGGAGCGTCCTTTCAGCAGATGGAAAGGAGGGGCGCCAGAGGCGGCATGCTGTACAACCTGGACCTGCCCTGGGCCTATGCCGCAGAGGAGGCCCTGGCAGCGATGCCCGAGGTGGCGGCCGCCAGCCGGGTAGGCCACTGGCCCGGCTCCCACAGGATAGAGGTGGTACTCCGCAGCCCCCCCACCATCGAAGATCTATGGGTGGGCAAAGGTGAAATGGCAACCCCTACACTAACGCCCAGGATTAGGGAACTGAGGTTGGAGAAGATATCCTTTCTCCCCTATCTCATCGTCATCATTAACGGCTGCTTCTCATTAGGCCTGGGCAGCCTCCTCATGCTGGTGGCCCTGCAAAGGACGGGGCTGGCCGTTACCGCCGTACTGGGCAGCACGCAGCTACTCTGGATCGCCATACTGTCTTCGATAGCCCTCAGAGAGCGGTTGACCATCAAGACCATAGGTGGGATCGGGATGACCGCGATAGGGGTCGTGCTGGTCGTATTATGAGATTGAACCAAGTAAGTCTTGTCATTCCTGCTGGGAACAGATCTGCTTCATTTCATTCTCGCTGGCGTCGGGGCAACAGCTGTGGAAGATCTCTACAAGGGGAAGATGACCAGAGCACTTCGTAGAGAGAGGAAAGCCTTTGGGTGAGCTGTTTGCCCTGGCCTCCGCCCTCGTCTTCTCTATCACCGCCGTGACAGAGAAGGCCCTGACCAGGCGGCTTGCGCCTCCTCACCTGGCGGCCCTGGGCAGCCTGGGCGGGGCCTTGTTCATGCTGGTCATCATGTTTGCATTTGGCAAGGGCCGAGAGATTCCCGATGCCCCAATGGGCTCAATCCTTTTAAGCATAACCGGGGGAGTCCTATCCATCGCCATCGGATATTCGATGTATCTGGTGTTCCTGAGGTCCGTCGACATCAGCAAGGCCGCCCCGGTGAGCCAGGGGCTCTTCGCCATCCTGGCGGTGATATCCGGCCTATTTATCCTGGGGGAGGTGGTTTCCTGGTTTACCTTTATCGGAATCGCTGCCATGGTGATCGGGCTGTATACCCTGAGCATAGCTCAGCGCAGCCAGTCGGTATCTACAGAGGCCCGGTGGTTGGGATTCAAAGGGCTTGCCTTCATGGTGCTGGTGGCAGCCTTCTGGGTGGCCGGGTTCTCTCTTCAGAAAAAGGCTTTGGAACACCTTGATGTGGTCATTGCCAACGGCCTCAGGCTACCCGTGGTCTTCTTTTTTCTCGCGGCCTTCGCCTCCCTGCGTTTGAGCCGGTCCCTGGTGAGCCCCGATCTAGAGGGGCCCGAAAGAGAGACGCAGGCCTCAGCCCCGATACCCACGGCCGTAGGAGTCCGTCCCCGGAGCTCTTTTGAGGTGACGGGCCCTACCTCGACGGGAGTCGTCCGTATGAAAGAGGTGACGGGCCAGGGGCCCGGCCTCAGCGTCTTTATATTGGCCATTCTCAACGGCAGCGTATCATTCGGTCTGGGAAGCCTCCTGCTTCTCATGGCGTTGGACAGGGCGGGCCTCGCCATCACAATGGTGCTGAACAACACCAGCCTGCTGTTCATAGTCCTCTTCTCGACGGTATTTCTTAGGGAGCGGCTTACCCGAAAGACCGTCATTGGTGTAATCGTCACGGTGACGGGGGTGATGATGGTAGTGTTATGAGGGTCTGGCCTCCATCTGAAGGAGAGGATATTACCGCGACCCGTACAGGCCGGAGGTACACAATTGGGTGAACTGGCCGCTCTGGCGGCCTCCCTGAATTTTGCCATCGCCACCGTCATCGACAAGTCGATGACGGTCAGGTTCAGCCCCTTATCCCAGAACGCCATCAGGGTCACCGGGGCCGCCCTGTTCAACATAATCATCTTCCTGGCCCTGGGCAAAACCGATGAGATTGCAGGCCTGTCCCTGGTAGCTGTAGGGCTGATGGCAGCCGCAGGCATTTCTAATATAGTGCTGGCTGACTCCGTATTCCTCAGGGTCATCCGGACGGTAGATGTCACCACCGCCTTCCCTTTGGCAGTAGCCCTGGTAACCCTCTTCTCCGTCGGGGTGGGGGCGATCGTATTCAGCGAGGACGTTACCTGGCTAACCTTATTGGGCGCTATCCTCGTTATAACCGGTGTGTACCTGCTATCCTTCGCGCCAAAGGCCAGCGTAGACCCCAAGAAGACCAAGGCCCTGGGCCTTGGTGGGCTGGCGGTCATAGTCGCGATTGCCCTCATGTGGGCACTTGGGGTGGCCTTGATGCGTGTGGCCCTGGACGATCTGGATGTGTTCACTGGCGCCGCCATCAGAACGTCAGCCGTGCTACCTGTACTCTTCCTGACCCTGGGGCTGTACAAAGTGATGCTGAGTAAAAGGAGAGGGGCCAGCGCCTCTGTCCTTGGGCCGGAAGTTGGCACATCGGGCCTTTCCGATGCCCAGGACACCCCTGTCCACAACATGACCGGACAGCGCTTTGGTTTCAGAGCTGGGCCTTCTCACCGTCAGGGCTTGACCGGCGCTCGTTCACGCCGGGTCGCCGTAAGAAGGTCACCTTCCAGGATGTCTCATGTCCTTCCCATCCTCGTTACCGGCCTTAGCGGGGCGATGCACTTTGGCCTGGGGAGTATGCTGTTCTTCTTTGCACTGCAAAAATCCGGCGCTGCAGTCACTCAAATCCTCATCAACACCACCATACTCTTCATAGCTCCCTTGTCCCTCATCTTCCTGAGGGAGCGGTTTGGCCCGAGGACCATTATGGGTATTCTGGTGGCCACGGTGGGAATCTTACTGGTGGTGGTGTAAGCCCATGCCTCCTTCGATTACAATCCGTCGGAAAGAGCTGAAGGGGGTGAGGCCTTGGGCCTTGGCGAACTGAGCGCACTGCTGGCCGCCTTTACCATCGCCATCAGCGGCGTGCTTAACAAGTATCTGATCCGAAGGATGACGCCGGTGTCCCTGAACACGACCCGGACTACCGCTGCGGCTATTTTTCTCGTCACCCTATTTTTCGCCGCTGGCAGGGCAGCCGATGCGCCCTTCACTGATAAAGGCGGCCTCCTGCTGGTGGTGGCCGGGGGCCTGATAACCACCCTCCTTGGCGATACCCTCTTCCTGAGGCTCCTCAAAACCGTGGACGTAGCCCGTACGGCCACCATGGCCCAAGCAATGCTCACCCTGCTGATGGTGGGCACCGGCGCCCTCATCCTGGATGAAGAGGTCACCTTCTTCACCCTGGTTGGAGCGCTGCTGGTGGTACTGGGTATCTATATGCTCGGCGGCCCACCCAGGCGGAAAGGCCCCGTTGAGGCCCACTGGGTGAGGCTGAGAAGTATCGCCTTCCTACTCGGCATAGTACTGCTGTGGGTCATGGGCCTGACTCTCATGCGAGAGGGGCTGCGGGACATCGACCCCATCACCGGCAACGCCGTCAGGATGGCGATAATAGCCGGCGTTCTCCTCACGGCCCTTGGTTTCAGCCACGGCTCCAGCCTGGGGGCAGGGGTGTCATCTCATGCCTGGGCCCGAAGAATGGCCCAGCCCAACGTTTCCATGACAACCGCTCCCGGAGGCGACGTTGAGCGGCGTCCTCCCACGGGGAGTGCCGAAGTTCGGGCCAGGGGCCAGGGGCGATCGACCTATGGAAGAGTGCTGCACCTTAGAGGCGCCCATGTAGATAGATCTGCTATCCTCCTGGGAGCCGTCTCCGGCAGTTTAAGCCTGGGCCTGGGGACTACCCTCATGTTCTTCGCCTTCCAGAAAGCCGGGGTAGCCGTCACCATGGTGCTATTCAACGCCCAGCTCCTATTGCTTGCGCCCCTGTCCATGATCGTACTTAAGGAGCGCCTGAACCCGAAAAGCCTGGTCGGTATCCTGGTCACCGTAGGTGGTATCATAATCGTGTTGATATGATGGCCCATCAGGCCGTTGTCGAGCAGGCGCAACCCTGGGCCTACAGGCCTATTCCTACAAGAGCAATTGGCGCAACCGGCGCAAATCCGAGGAATCCGTGAAGATAGGCGTTTGTGTAGTCAAGCTGCGTTTTCCAGGGAACGGCTCTCTGAAAGGGAAAAGGCGGATACTGAAATCCCTTCTGGCCCGCGCCTCCAACAAGTTCAACATCTCGATAGCAGAAGTGGAGGACCAGGAGCTGTGGCAGGTGTCTACAGTGGGTTTCACCTGCGTAGGGAATGAGACCTTCTATGTCAACCAGGTCCTGTCTACGGTGGTCAGCTTCCTCGAGCGGTCCAGGGAAGACGCCGAGTTGTTGGACTATGAGATAGAGATAATCGACGCCCTGTAGAAAGGCCTCTCCCCTGCCTCGGTCCCTTCGGGCTACTCAACGTGAAAGGGCACAAACCCGCAGACGGGCCAGGCAGCTTATCTTATGGACACCTCATCCATCCTTAAAAGCCTGAGCCAGCTCCCCGAGTACGACGGACAGATGGTCCACCTTGAGAAGATCCCCTCCAGGAAGGCCCGTTTTGCCGAGCTCGACACACAGTTCCACCCCGCCCTGCAGAAGGCGCTGAAAAGGCTTAACCTGCTTCCCCTGTTCCGGCATCAGGCCCAGGCCCTGGAAGCCCTCAGGTCAGGGGCCAATGTGATGGTAGCCACGCCCGCGGCCAGTGGTAAGAGTCTGGTCTACAACGCCTCGGTGCTGGACCGGCTCCTGCGGGAAAAGGGGGCCACCGCTCTCTACCTCTTCCCCACCAAGGCCCTGACCCAGGACCAGTGGCGCGCCCTCCGCGACATCATCGATGCCGATGCCGGGCTGAAGGGGATAAGGGTGGCCGTCTTCGATGGCGATACTCCCACCGAGGAGCGAGGCGAGATCAGGAGATCGGCCCGGGTCCTGCTGACCAACCCGGACATGCTGCACTACGGCATCCTGCCAAATCACAGGTCATGGACCAAGCTCCTGCGCAAGCTTCGATACGTGGTCATCGATGAAGCCCACGTCTACCGGGGCGTCTTCGGCTCCCAGGTGGCCAACGTCTTGAGGCGGCTCCGCAGGCTGTGCCGCCTTCACGGGTCGTCGCCCCAGTTCATCCTCTCCTCAGCCACCATAGCCAACCCAGAGGGCCACGCCGAGGCACTGGTGGGCAAGCCCTTCACCGTCGTGACGGATGACGGCTCACCCAGCAGCGACAAGGTGTTTGTGTTCTGGAATCCCCCGATAATTGACGAGACCAGAAGCGCCCGCCGCAGCTCCAATACCGAGGCCACCCTGCTGTTTACATATCTGATCGGCCGGGGCATCAGGACCCTGACCTTTGCCCGCACCAGGCGGGTTGCCGAGCTTATCTACATGTATTCTCGGGAGCAGCTGAGGCTCACCCTGCCCGAGCTGGCCGACAGGATAATGCCATACAGGGCCGGCTACCTTGCGGAAGACAGGCGGCGTATCGAGCAGGGCCTCGTCAGCGGCGAGCTGCTGGGCGTGTGTGCTACCAATGCCCTGGAGCTGGGCATCGATATCGGCGACCTGGACGCAACCATCCTCACCGGCTATCCGGGGAGTATAGCCAGCGCATGGCAACAGGCCGGTCGCAGCGGAAGGCGGGGCGAGGGCTCCCTGAGCTTCATGATAGGCATGGCCAACCCTCTGGACCAGTACTTCATGCGCCATCCCCAGGAGTTCTTCGATAAGCCCCATGAGCACGTCCTGGTCTCCCCCTCCAATCCCTACATCCTCAGGCCTCACCTCCTCTGCGCCGCCTTCGAGTGGCCTCTCACCTCCTCTGATCGGGACCTCTTCGGGGATGACTCCACCCACCATATCAAAGCGTTGGAGGAGCAGGGCCTCCTCAAGAGCCATCGAAACCGCTGGCACCTGTCCCCGGAGATAGACTACCCGGCGAAGGAGGTCAACATCAGATCGGCCACGTCCAGGGACTACGTGATCGTAGTCGAGGGCAGCGGCGTTATTCTCGAGACAATCGAGGAGAGCAGTGCATTTTCTCAGGTACACCCCGGGGCGGTGTACCTCCACCAGGGGGAGTCTTATCTGATAACAGACCTGGACACAGAGACCAGGATCGCCCATGCCGTCCCCACCGATGTCGCCTACTACACCCAGACCATGGACATCACCGACATCCGGATACAGCAGGTAAAGGAGCAGCGGCGTGTGGGCAGCGTCCAGGCCTATCAGGGCTGGGTGGAGGTGTCCAACACGGTGGTGGGCTACAGGCGCAAGGCCCGCGTCACCGAGGAGATGCTCAGTGAGGAGACCCTGGACCTTCCGCCCCAGACCTTTAACACCTCGGCCCTCTGGTTCGATATACCAGAGGCCGCCATCGACCGGATACTCAAGGACTACTCGGACTTCGACGGCGGCCTCCACGCCGCGGAGCACGCCGCCATCGGAATCCTGCCCATGTTCGCCCTGTGCGATAGGGCCGACATAGGCGGCCTCTCCACCCCCCTCCACTCCGACACGGGCAGGCCCCAGATCTTCATCTACGACGGCCATCCCGGGGGCGTCGGCATCACCGAGAAGGGCTTCGAGCTGATGGAGGAGCTGTGGCGGGCCACCCTCAGGACCCTGGTGGAGTGTCCCTGCAAGACGGGCTGCCCGAGCTGCATCCAGTCTCCCAAATGCGGCAACAACAACGAGCCCCTGGACAAGACCGCCGCCCGCATCCTCCTAGAGGAGCTTCTAAAACCTGGAGGCCGAAGGGGGCTGTGATAGACTTGGAGCCGTGTGATTAAACCTGATTACCAATGTGCTAGTTTACGCAGCGTTCACAACCGCTCCAAGGCAACTATTTCATGTCATTCCGAGCCCTTTCCCTTCGGGAAGTGCGAGGAATCTGGGGCGGGGTCTCTCCATTCTCTTTATAGGAATAGCCCCACCACCCTAGATTCTTCGTCCCGATAAAATCGGGACTCAGAATGACACACTATTTTAGGGACTAAGCTCTAGTAGAGGTGCAGATGGCCCCCGAGGATCGGACCCGGTTTATAGCCGACGTCAACGTGGGCAGGCTCGCCAGGTGGCTGCGGGCCCTGGGATACGATACCCTTTTCTTCAAGGAGATAGACGACGACGACCTGGTGAGAATCGGTCTCGCCGAGGGCAGGGTGGTCTTGACCCGGGACTCCCGGCTCATGGAGCGGCGGGTGGCGGCCCTGGGCCCGTTGAAGGCCATACTCATCAGGTCCGAGGAGGTCCAGCTGCAGCTAAAGCAGGTGGTGGAATCCCTGGGGCTCGACTGCCGCAGGCGGCCCTTCTCCCTCTGCCTGGAGTGTAACCAGGGCCTCGAATCGGTGCCCAGGTCGGAGGTCCGTACCCAGGTGCCCCCTTACGTCTTCGAGACCCAGGCCTCATTTCACCGCTGCCCCTCCTGTAGAAAGGTCTACTGGCAGGGGACCCACTGGCGGCGCATGTCGGAAGAGCTGGAGAGGGCATGTCTAGTGGAGATGGCCGAATAATGAGACGTGGCGCCTTCATCTACGAAGACGCCATGTCCCGGCACGTTCTCCGGGAAGACCACGTGTTCATTCCAGCCCGTCTCAGGTACACCTACGAGCTCCTGGAGCGCTACGGCGCGTTTCAGGTGGAAAACTCTCGCCTGGTAAAGCCGCGCCGCGCAACTGACGAAGAGGTCCTCACCTTCCACACGGCCGACTACGTCGCTGCGGTCAAGGGCTTCAGCAGGGGCGAGTCCCTGGTGGACCCGACGACGTATAATTTCAGCGATGCCGGGGATAACCCTACCTATCCGGGCATGTACGAGGCGGCCACCCTGGTCGTTGGCGGCTCCCTGGTCGCCTCCGACCTCCTCATGGAAGGGGCGGTGGACGTCGCGTTCAACGCCTCGGGAGGGCTGCACCACGCCGCGCCGGGAAACACCTCGGGTTTCTGCGTCTTTAACGACGCCGTCATCGCCATAAAGCACATGGTGGACAAGGGCCTCAGGGTCGCCTACGTAGACATCGACGTTCACCATGGAGACGGTGTCCAGAACGCCTTTTACAATACCGACTCGGTGCTGACCATATCGGTCCACGAATCGGGCAGGTTCATCTTCCCCGGCACCGGCTTCACCGATGAGCTTGGAGAGGACGTGGGCAGGGGATATGCCGTCAACCTGCCCCTTGCCCCGTATACCGACGACCAGGTCTACCTGGAGGCCTTCCGCCAGGTGGCGCCACCCCTGGTACGGGCCTTTCGGCCCGACGTCCTGGTCACTCAGTTGGGCATCGATACCTATCACTCTGACCCGTTGGGACACCTGAACATCACCACCCAGGGGTATCTGGGCGCCATCGGGGAGCTTGCCGGCCTGTCGGATAGGTGGCTGGCCCTGGGGGGCGGGGGGTATAATGTGGGGGCCGTGGCCCGGTGCTGGGCCCTGGCCTACGGCCTCATGATCGAGCGTGAATGGCCCAACGAGATTCCCGCCGAGTACAGGGGCCGTATGGATCGACCCTCCTACGGGACGGTGACGGCCCCAGGCTGGAGGGGCGGCAGAGGGAAGAGGCCCGGGCCTTCGCCCAGCAAAGCGTCGATGAGATCAAGCTGAAGGTCTTCCCAATCCACGGCCTTTAACCCTGGCGAAACGATTACATGGTGCAAATAAAGTTCGGACCTCTCTACACTCGAGTTCACTACCTGGTTGGGCCTCGGGAGTTCGCTGGAATGACCGAGGAGTGGGGCTTCGACTCCCTGTGGGTCCCCGAGACCCCCGTGACCCCGGAGCCGGGATTAGACTGCTTCACAACCCTCGGGGCCTTTGTAGAGCACACCGACCGGCTGACCCTGGGCACATGTGTGATCCTGGTGCCCCTGAGGCACCCCGCCATCCTGGCCAAGGAGGTCGCCACCCTGGACTACCTCTCGGGCGGCAGGATCGTCCTGGGGGTGGGGGTGGGGGGCGCATCGTCGGCGGCCCTTCAGGTTAGCGGCGTAGATCCCAGAGAGCGGGGGGCAAGGACCGACGAGGCGTTAGAGATCGTCACCCAACTCTGGACCGGCGACACGGTATCACACCACGGCAGGTACTACCACTTCGACGATATGTGCATGGAACCGGCCCCCGTCCAGAGGCCCCGGCCCCCTATATGGGTGGGAGGCGAGTCGGAAGGGGCCATGCGCCGGACCGCCCGGTGGGGGGATGGCTACGTGCCCGCCAGAATAACCCCGGCAGGCTATCATCGGGCTATCCAAAGGATAGAGCGGCACGCCCAGGAAATAGGGAGGGACGCATCGAGCATTACCCGGGCCCTGCACCTCTATTTCCGTATCGGAGAGGACAGGGAGCAGGCTGAGAGAGACGCCAACGAAGATATCCTCAAAAGGGTCGGCAGGGGCCTGACAGGTGAGCGAGGATGCGCCGCGGGAACGCCAGATGACTGCGCCCGCACCATCCAGCGGTTCATATCCGCCGGGGTGGAGCACTTCGTAGTCAACCCGGCATGCGGCCCCCCTGAGTACGTGTCCCAGCTGGAGCGTTTCGCCAGAGATGTCCTGCCTCGCTTCCGGTAATGGCCTGGGGCCCCACCAGAGCTAAGTCTGCTCCATCGAAAGGTTCATATACGTGGGCGTGGAGCGCGGGTGCAGCTGTTGTTCGGTTAGCAATGTGACTAAGCAACTATCTCAAACCAACCTGCATCAGTATTCGTCATCCTTCGACAAGTCCCGAGTATCGGGACAAGCTCAGGACGAACGGGGAATGTAACCTCTTCCGTTCTTGGTGAGCCTGTCGAACCACCTTTTGAGATAATTTCTTAATCCAGGTTCAGCCCCTGGGGTACTGCGAAACAGAGGGGTCAGGACCCGTGACCCTCGGCCCAGAAGGCCGCAGCGCCCCTCAGCCCGACGTCATCGCCACCCTGGGCCTCGACCACCACAGCCCGGGAAGAGGGACAGACGCCGCCACATTCTGCCAGCATCTTCCTGATGGGATTCAGCAGCAGGTCGCCCGACCGGGACATCCCTCCCCCTATGACGACGACCTCCGGGGAGAAGCAATGCACCAGGTTGAACACGCCGACAGCGAAGGCCCCGGCAACATCATTGAAGTATTGAAGGGCCTCAGGATCACCCGCCGCGGCCCGGGCCGAAACGGAAGCCGGGTCCTCACCGCTCAGCCGCAGCAGGGCCGTCCCAGATCCCAGGGCCTCTACCGTTTTGCCCGTGGCCCGCTCGATGATGGTGTGCCCCGCTTCGGCAATGGAAAGCCTTCCCCGCAGAAGCCGGCCGTTGAGGACCACCCCCGCCCCCACACCCGTGCTGGAGGTCATATATAGCATGTCCTGGTACCCGCGGCCCGCGCCGTATCGGTGCTCTCCCAGCGCGGCCAGGTCGGCATCATTGGCCAGGAGGACCGGCATGCCGAGGGCCTCGGCCAGGGACCGGCTGCCGACCCGCCCTTCCCACAGCGGCAAGTTGGGAAGCCTGAGGGGAACGCCCCGGGAGTAGTCCACGGGCCCCGGGACCCCCACCACGGCGCCCGCGATATCGCCTTCGATCCTGTCAGCGACCTCCTTAAACAGTCGCACCAGGGCGGTGGGATCATCGGCGGGGGTGGCGATAACCTGCTTGTGACCCACGGAGCCCCGCTGGTCTACGACCGCCACCCGAAGCCTGGTGCCGCCCAGGTCACAGGCCAGGATCTGTTCATCCATCGAGGGTGTCATCTCGGCTCCCCCCCGGCCTGAGCTGTTGCTGTTCATCCGCCCTATTCCTCAAGACAGTTGTACTATGCCGCCCTTCTCGAATATCGGCCCGACCGACAGGCCGAGGGTCGGCCTCGCGTAAAGCTGCGGGGGTACCCCGATATCGCCAAGGTATACCTCTCCGGCGTGTCGCAAGCCCGCCCGGGTCTGAAGCCCCGTCTTTGGGAGGGCCAGGGTCAGGGTGGCCGTGGCCTTGATAGCCGGTTGGCAGATAGCTCCTGTGGTCGCATCGAGGCCGCTGGGAATGTCCAGGGAGAGAATGGGCGCGCCGTGGGCGTTGGCATCGCGAATCAGGTCAGAGGCCTCACCTTTTGGCGCTCCTCTCAGGCTGTATCCTATGACCGCATCGATGATGAGGTCGGCGGAGGGGAGCCGGGCCCCCTCCACATAATGTGTAACCGGCACCTTCAGCCGGGTCACTATGCCGAGTTGAATCGCCGGCACTTTTCGGAAACTGGAGCAGGGCGCAGTGGTGAATATCTCGATCCCGACGCCCCAATTTTGAAGGTGTCGGGCGCACGCTAGGCCGCCGCCGCCGTTGCCACCCGTCCCCACCAGCACCAGGACCCGACCCTCTGGCGAGCCGCTCTCAAGGAATCGGGCCCTTGCCAGCTCCGCCAGGCCACGACCCGCATTCTCCATAGTCTGTACCAGCAGGATGCCGTACTCTTCCTCCAGCAGACGGTCTACCTCTCTCATCTGGTCCACGGTGACGAAAGGGATATCCGCATCGCCTTCCACGATGTGCCAGTGCGCCTTTTTCATCTTCCCCGGGCTCACGCTTCCGTGCCCTGCAATTGACCAGCCGCCGCCTTGGTGAGGAACCAGTGGGCCACACCAGGGATTGGACGGACCAGAGAGGCGGGCAGCCGCGGGTCCCCTGGCCCGGAGCTCATCACCTGCCTAAGCACCGTCGCTTTGGACTCATCGGTTACCAGAAATAGCACCGTCTTGGCGCCATTGATGAGGGGAAGAGTGAAGGTGATACGGTATGTCCCGAGATGGGCCACCCAGGGGGCCGCCACCAAGCGACTCTTCTCATCCAGGGCCCTACTCCCCGGGAAGAGGGACGCAGTATGGCCGTCCTCGCCCAGGCC
>JACZVB010000256.1 GCA_022572865.1 Chloroflexota bacterium
AAAGACACATCGGGGCTGCTGATGGTGGCCAAGACCGACGAGTCGCTGAGGTCGTTGGCTGCCCAGCTCAAATCTCGCTCGGTGACCAAGGGCTATCTGGCCCTGGTGAAAGGACGAATAGAACCATCGGAGGGGGTCATAGACGCTCCTCTTGGAAGGAGCCCCAGACACCGGAAGAAGATAGCCGTAGTGGCCGAGGGTAGAGATGCGAGGACCGGGTATAAGACGCTGAAAGAGCTGGATGGCTACACCTTGCTGGAGGTGGCCCCCGAGACGGGCCGGACCCACCAGATCCGGGTGCATCTGGCCGCCGTGGGCCATCCCATCATCGGGGATAGTACATATGGAGGGCGGCATCCGGCGCTGAGCCGCCAGTTTCTCCACGCCTCTTATTTGAAGTTCCGGCTGCCCGGCAGCGGTAAGGAGATCGAGCTAAGGTCTCGACTGCCCCAGGACTTGAGCGACGCCCTGGAGACGATCTGTGGCGAAGGGCCACGGGCGGCAGGCACGCTCTAGTCGATAGACCCCAGGCCTCAGAAGTACCCTTACCATCGTGTTAGAATGCTGGTGACCGATCATGCCCGAGCAAGTGAGAGTCCGCTTCGCCCCCAGCCCCACGGGGATACCCCACGTGGGCAACATACGCACCGCCCTGTTCAACTGGCTCTTCGCCAGGCATCACGGCGGCCGTTTCATTGTCCGCATCGAGGACACTGATCAGAGCCGCAGGATGGAGGGTGCCACCGAGGCGATCCTGGAGAGCCTTCGCTGGCTTGAGCTTGACTGGGACGAGGGCCCGGAGGTCGGGGGCGAATTTGGTCCCTATTTTCAGTCGGAGCGGCTGGACCTCTATCATCAGTTCGCCGAAAAGCTGCTGGGCCAGGGCGATGCCTACCACTGCTACTGCTCCCCGGCCCGGCTGGATGAGATGCGGAAGGAGCAGGCCCGCAAAAAGCTGCCTCCCAAATACGACAAACGATGTCGGGACCTGTCCGAAGAGGACGCCAGGGCCAGGGGTGATACGGATGTGCCCGTAGTCAGGTTCAGGATTCCGCCCGACATACGGGTCAGCTTCAACGACCAGGTCCGCGGAGAGGTCTCCTTTGAGTCCAATGTCCTGGACGATTTCGTAATTATAAAGGCCGACGGCTTTCCTACCTACCACCTGGCCAACGTGGTGGACGACCACCTGATGGAGATATCCCACGTGCTCCGGGCCGAGGAGTGGCTCTCCAGCACTCCCAGGCACGTTCTGCTGTATGATGCCCTGGACCTGAAGCCTCCCCATTTCGTCCACCTGCCCATGATCCTGGGCCCCGATCGATCCAAGCTGAGCAAGCGCCACGGGGCCACCTCCCTCCTGGAGTATAGGGACCAGGGTTTCCTGCCCCAGGCCATGCTGAACTACCTGGCCCTCATGGGTTGGGCGTTGGACGATAGGACCGAACTCTTCAGCCGGGAGGACCTGGTACGCCACTTCACCGTGGAGCGGGTCGGCAAGACAGGGGCCATCTTCGATGTGGACAAGCTGACCTGGATGAATGGGGTCTACATACGGGAGATGTCCAGTGAGGAGTTCATCCAGTGGGTCTTGCCTTTCATGGAGAAGGACCTGTCCCCTCACATCCCTCGACCTTTGGACAGGGAGTACGTAGCCCGGGTCTTGCCCCTGTTGCAGGAGAGGACAAAGTCCCTAAAAGAGCTTGGTGACTGGAGTTCGATTACTAAAGATGGGCCCCTCGCCGACTTCTTCTTCCAGGAGGAGCTGGAATACGACCCGGCGTCTCTGGTCCCCAAGAAGCTCAGCCACAAGGATACCGCTAAGGCGCTGACCATCGCCCGCAAACGGCTGGAGGGGCTGGGCTCCTTCGACAGTGAAGCGCTGGAGGGGTTGCTCAGGGACCTGGCAAAAGAAGAGCTTAGGGTCAAGACGGGCCAGCTGTTCGGGGCCCTGAGGGTGGCGGTCACGGGCCGCACCGCCGCCCCACCCCTCTTCGAGACGATGGAGGTGCTGGGCAGAGATCGCTGCCTGAAGCGCATAACCCGTACTATAGAGATACTCCAGGGAGAGGTTCAGTAGGGTTTGCCGGTGGTATTCTATCTGTTAGAATTGGCCGTGTTGGGGAATCGTCTAGTGGTAAGACGGCGGACTCTGGCTCCGCAAACCCGGGTTCGAATCCTGGTTCCCCAGCCAAACCCTCTGCCTGATTAACCCGCTTGAATGAATCTGGGAGTTAGTGGTATGTCTTTGATGGCGACTCTACGGCGTGAAGAAGGAGTGAAGCTGACATGATGACCTTTGGCGTGTTTCTGTCCTATCAGCAGATATATGAAGAGCAGCGCGGCCAGGATATGTACAAGAACATGCTGGAGATGGCCGTTCTTGCCGATAGGGTGGGGTTCGATAATATCTGGGTTCCAGAGCACCACCTGATCCACTATATGCCTGCGCCCAACGCCCTGATAATCGCCGCCCAGGTGGGCCAGCACGTCAAACGGGCCCGGATAGGCACAGCGGTTGTGGTGCTCCCCTATCACCATCCCCTGACCATCGCCGGGGACATCACCGCCACGGACAACGTCCTGGAGGGCAGATTCGACCTGGGCGTGGCCCGGGGCGCGTACAAATACGAGTTCGACCGCTTCGGCCAGGAGTTCGGCGACAGTAGGGCCCGGTTCGATGAGATTTTGGATGTCCTGGAAAAGGTCTGGCACAGCGAGGACGAAGGCGTATCACACAATGGGAAGTTCTGGCAGTTCGATAGCACTTATGTCTGGCCCAGGCCCGTCCAGAAACCCCATCCCCCGATATGGGTCGGGTGCATGCGCGATTCCACTACCAGTCACTATGCGAGTAGGGGATACAACGTCTTCCATGCCCCCTTCCGCCGGCCTATGAGCCATATCCAACGGATCTGTGACGCCTTCCATGAGGCCAGGGAGGCGCTGGCAAACCCTCGTGGAGTGCAAAGAATAGGCATGTCCCGCATGTTTTATGTGGCGGAGAGGGAGGAGGACGCCTTCCGGAAAGCGAAGGACGTGGTGATAAACCACCGCATCGGGACCCGGCTCCACGACTACAGTCAGAACTCCAACAGCCGGGGATACGTGGCCCCGGACCCGAACGATGATGACCCCGACGAGAAGGAGATCTTCGATAACCTCTTGATGGGCACTCCAGACCAGGTCCTGGAAAAGGTAGAAGCCTTCGATAGGGCCGGGCTGGACCACCTCTCCCTATTCTCCCATTTCGGTCCCGGCCACGAGGACTACATTCAATCGATGGAGCTGTTCGCAGAGAAGGTGATGAAACCCTACCGGGAACGCCATTCTACAGAGAACCAGCCCGGGCTTGTCGCCGCGGCTTCGGGGGTGGCCTGTGGCGGCTCTTAGCAGCAGGGACCGGGCCCCGGATGCCCTTCTCCTATCGCGACGAATTATCACGATGGCCAGGGGCCGGAGCCGAGACGCCGAAGCCCTA
>JACZVB010000257.1 GCA_022572865.1 Chloroflexota bacterium
CTGGGACGCGTAACAACCCGTGGGAGTCGTGGCCCGACAGGTTCGCGTCCGCCAGGTGTTCTGCGACGATCTCGGCGTTCTCTTCCAGGGCCCCGGCCGCTACCATCACGTGGTGCACGATGGCGCGAATCTGTTGCCCGGTGAGTGTAGGCATAAGTTTCCTCCCCGATTTCGCCCTATTCCATCATCGGCTAGTATTACACAGCCCAAAGGCCCGTGTTCCTGGGGGAGGCATCGGATGAATCTGCCGGGCAGGCTGGCAACTTGGCCAAAAAACTAGAGCCGCCCCTATCGAGGCGGCTCTTAATCGTAGCTGGCCCAGCTTTAGCTGGAGCGGGAGATGGGATTCGAACCCACGACAACCTGCTTGGAAGGCAGGGGCTCTACCACTGAGCTACTCCCGCGCCCCTCGCATCCAATACTAGATTCCCCCGACCCGCGGGTCAAGGCCCAGGCGGGAGCGAGGGTAAGAGGAACCACGCGGGAGAGCGAGGTCAGGTGAGCTCTGACCCCAGGGCCTGGGGACTCACTAAGGCGGCGGAGCAGTACCCGCTAGGCTAGTGTTCTCCTCCAACAGCTCCCGGTACACCAACAGGCTGTCCCGGAGATAACGGGTGATCAGGAAGTTCTTGCGGACGTGTTCTCTGGCCCGTTCGCCCAACTTCGCAGAGAGGGCCGGGTCTTTAAGCAGCATCACCACCTTTTCGGCGCACTCCTCGGTGGTGTCTATCAAGAAGCCCGTTTCCCCGTCGATAACCTGCAGGCAAAGACCCCCGGCCCGGCCGGCTATGACCGGCTTACCGTGCCAGAGGGTACCGGTGGCGCTGAGGCCAAAGCCCTCCCGTATCGACTTCTGGACCACCACGTCCGCCAGGGTTTGGACCGCGTTCACCTCCCGGTCGCCCACCCCCTTGAAGGTGGTCAGCAGGTGTATATCCGGGTCCTCGCCGGCCCGACGGGCCGTCTTCTCGAAGAAGGTCATCCCCTCCGGGTCATCGGCGGCAATGGGCCCGATCATCACCAGTTGGAGCCCCGGGACCCGGGCTCTGGCCAGCCGGTAGGCGTCGATGACTCCCAGCGGGTCTTTCCAGGGGTCGAAACGAGAGACCTGGGCCATGAACGGCCGGTCACAATCTATTCCGAAGACGGCCAGTGCCTCTCGCGCTGTTCCGGGATCCATAGGAAGATTCTTGGGGTCCAGAGGGTCTATGCCGGGAGTTGACACAAAGGTCCTGGGGCCCGCGTAGTCACCATTTATGAACCCCTCCATGCTGAACTCTGCCGCATCGTATGGCCGTATGTAGAGTTGAAGCCGCCTCCATATCTCAGGCGAGGCATCTGTAAGGTCTATATGGCACCGCCACAACCACTTGGTCACACCGTTGCGATGCCGTTGATTCAAGCAGTGGAGGATGGCCGCGGGTTGCGGGTCATGAACGATGATGACATCGTGTTCGGGGTCCAACATTTGAGCGTTTTGCTCGTTGCACCGCAGCCATGTGTCCCACATAGACCGGTCCCAGGCCACGGGATCTCCCTGGAGGCTGTTGTGAAGCTTCTTAGTGATATCGAAAAACAGAGCGTCACCCTTGATGGTGCGCCACTCTGCCTTCAGGCCGAGATCGTTCAGGAGGGGGACCAGGGCCGCGAGAATGTCGGCGACGCCGCCGCCATCGGGAGAGGAGTTGATGTGCAACACCCGTTTCCCCAGGAGAGGCAGGGCCAGGGAACGGATCTCCTGTATCGCCTCCTCGCCTACAACCGGCGCATAGTCATCCAAGCGCCTTTCGCCGACTTCGCGGACCGGAAGAGTCTCACCAGCGACCTGTGTGGTCATTCAGCCTCCTAGCGCCCAGCACAGAATTCTGGGCACAAAAATAAGGTACCCCTTTCAGGCCAAGGAGTACCTCCCTTTACGCTCTCTCCCCTTATGCCGTCTGCCTAGACAAACGATTCGAGATGGCTTAAGTTATAACTTCAGTATGAATGTACCATCTCAGATAAACTTGTCAATAGGGATAACACTATCGGGCCTCGGGCATTAACCCCCGAATATCCAAACAACGGTCTAAACCCGGCCTGAAAACCAGGGTGACCCGCTTCTCCGGTCCTTCTGCCCCTCTTTGAAACCGGCGGCCAGGTGCGCCAGGTGACTACCGTTGCAGCTATACCATTCTGAGCTGATGCGCCATGTCATTGGTACGAAAATAGGCCGCTCATCCTGAGCCTGTCGAAGGGCGAGCGGCCTCATACCGTTCATGGTTCGACTGGCTCACCACGAACGGATAAGCAATTTTCATCCTCGGTGGTGTCGATGGCAACATGTACGATTCTGAGGAGCGGAGCGACGAAGAATCTCGTTAGCGCCCTAGATTCTTCGCCCCGACACATCGGGGCTCAGGGTACATGGTGCTATCGCTTCGAGGGTCCACGCCCAAGCACTCGAGAAACCTCAAAACCTCAACTCCAGGGTCGAGACCCGGCCACTTTGCAGGTCCGCGACCCTGATTGCATGGTTGTTGGTGTCCGTTATGTAAAGTTTGCCACCAGCCACGGCCAGGCCCTCGGGCTCGTGGAACCGGGCCTCGGACCCGATGCCGTCCTGCAAGCCGTGCTCGACACTGCCCAAGAAACTCGTCACACCCCGGGTCTTGGGGTCGAGGCGCTTGATCTTGTTGTTGTAGGTATCGGCCAGGTAGAGGACTCCATCGTGATAGCATAGGCCCTGGACGTGCTGCAACCGGGCGTCTGGGCCCGAGCCGTCCACGTCGCCGAAGTCGAACAGGCCTGTGCCCACCAGGGTAACGACCCGTCCGCTCCCCTCCAGGTCCGCCGTGCGAATGGCGCTGGTCTCACTGTCGGCAAAGAAGAGGACACGGCCATCGGTGGTGATGCCGTTGGGCTGGGCCAGCATGGAGTCGGCCAGGGGGCCGTCGGAGATCCCCTCCCTGCCGCTTCCTGCGTAAGGCCTCACCTCTCCGGCCGCCAGGTCCAGGGCCCAGAGCTGGTGGAACCCGGCCATGGCTATATACAGCATCCCGTTATGTAAAGCCAGGTCCCACGGGGAGTTCAGCGCCACCGAGTCAGCTTTTCCTCCGCCGTGGAAACCCCGGGCCTGCGCCCCCGTGCCAGCTATGGTCTCCACCTCTTTGCGGGCCAGGTCCACCCTGCGGATGACGTGGTTCTCCGCATCGGCGATGTAGAGAACGCCGTCCCCCAGGGCCAGCCCGTGGGGATGGTCGAACAGGGCCGTATCGAAGGTCCCGTCCCGGAGTCCGGGGCCCCCGTCACCTATCACCTCCAGGACCTTACCTTCAAGGGACGCCACCACCACCCGGTTGTGGTTGGAGTCGGAGATGAAGATTCGATCAGAGGAAGGGTCGGCGACGATCTTGCTGGGGAAGGAGAGCACCTCTCCCTCCTCCCTCCGACCACCGATACCG
>JACZVB010000258.1 GCA_022572865.1 Chloroflexota bacterium
AAAGTCGGTCTATAAGATCGGCGCACCCGCTCCCCGAGGTGATGAGTAATGTCCCCACCGGGCTCTTCCAGGTCGCAGCCTTATCGATTGGCCGCAGGTGGCCGCATCGATAGGGGCAAGCCCCTGACCTTCACCTTCAACGGGAAGCGACTTCAGGGCTACCAGGACGACACGGTAGCCTCGGCCCTGCTGGCCAACGGGGTCAGGCTGGTGGGGCGAAGCTTCAAGTATCACCGGCCCCGGGGCATAGTCGGCAGCGGCCCCGAGGAACCCAACGCGATCCTACAAGTAGGAAGAGGCGCCCTCACCACCCCCAACCTCCAGGCCACGGAGGTGGAGCTTGCTGAAGGGCTTGTGGCCGAGAGTGTTAACTGCTGGCCCAGCGTCGACCATGACATCGGGGCGGTCAACGGCCTTCTTTCTCGATTCCTCCCTCCCGGCTTCTACTACAAGACCTTCATGTGGCCCAGAAGAATGTGGAAAACCTACGAGAGATTCATCCGTAAGGCGGCAGGCCTGGGGGTCTCGCCCAAGGAGCCGGACCCCGACCGTTACGACCGGATGAACACCCACTGCGATGTGCTGGTGGTGGGAGGAGGGCCCGCTGGACTGGCCGCAGCCCTGGAGGCGGGCCGCACCGGGGCACGGGTGATCCTGGCAGACGAGCGAAGGGAGCTGGGAGGCAGCCTTCTGGACGGCCGCGATGAGATCGACGGCGCCCCTGCCCTGGAGTGGGTGGAAGCTGCATCAAGGGAACTGGCCTCCATGAAGGAGGTGCGCCTGCTTCTTCGCAGCACCGTCTTCGGCTACTACGACCATAACTTCCTCACGGTCCTTCAACGCCTTTCCACGGATTCTACCTCGATCAGCAGGCCCATGATCAAGGAGCGTGTCTGGCGGGTGAGGGCCAAGCAGGTGGTGCTCGCTACGGGCGCTATAGAGCGGCCACTGGTCTTTCCCAACAACGACAGGCCCGGAGTGATGCTGGCCTCGGCCGTCTCTGCTTACGTCAATCGGTATGCCGTGGCCCCGGGCTCCCGGCCCCTGGTCTTCACCAACAACGACAGTGCGTATAGGACGGTCCTGGACCTGGCCGAAGCCGGAATACCGGTCCAGGCCGTGGTAGATGTGCGTCCCGAGCCAAACGGGCCCCTACCCTCAAGGGTCAAGGACATGGGCATTCCGGTAATCGGCGGCCATGTCATAGTTGACGTCAAGGGCACGAAGCGGGTCAAGGGTGTCGAGATAATGAGCATCGATGCCTCTGGGGAAAGGGTGGAGGGGCGGCGGCGCGCCATCCGCTGCGACCTGGTCGCCATATCCGGCGGCTGGAACCCTACTGTGCACCTCCACTGCCAGTCGGGAGGAGAGACGCGCTTCGACGGGGAAAAGGGGTGTTTCGTGCCCGAAGACCCGGCCCAGGAGGAGCGCTCGACAGGCTCATGCAACGGCAGCTTTGCCCTCGGTGGCTGCCTGCTGGAGGGCCTGGAAGCCGGGGCGGAAGCGGCGCGGGCCGCGGGTTTCGGCGATGGACGGGTCTCGACGCCTGCGCCCACCGTCGAGGACCTGGCAGAAGAGCCCCTCAAAGCCATGTGGATAGCGCCTTCGCGACGGCCCCCGGCCAGGGAGTATAAGCAGTTCGTAGACATGCAGGAAGATGTCAGCGCCGGGGATATCGTCCTGGCGGCCAGGGAAGGCTACGACTCGATGCAGCTGCTCAACCGGTACACGACCCTGGGGTTCGGGACCGACCAGGGCAAGCTGGGCAACGTCAATGGCATGGGTGTGCTGGCCAATCACCTGGGGGCAGCCATCGAGTCTGTCGGCACCATCACCTTCAGACCTCCCTACACCTCCGTCACCTTCGGGGCCATCGCCGGCAGAGAGATTGGGGGCCTCTTAGACCCGGTGCGCAAGACGGCCATACACCGATGGCACATCGAGCATGGAGCGGTGATGGAGGACGTGGGCCAGTGGAAACGGCCCTGGTACTATCCCCAGCCGGGTGAGAGTATGGAGGACGCGGTCAATCGAGAGTGTCTGGCCGCCCGGAACGCCGTGGCGCTGCTGGACCAGTCGACCCTCGGAAAGATCGATGTCCAGGGCCCCGACGCCTCAGAGTTCCTGAACCGGGTCTACACCAACAACTGGCTAAAGCTGGGCGCCGGTCGCGCCCGCTACGGGTTGATGCTGAGCGAAGACGGCATGGTCATGGATGACGGCGTCTCGGCCCGCTTCAGCGATGGTCACTTCACCATGTTCACAACCACCGGAGGGGCGGCCAACGTGATGGCGTGGATGGAGACGTGGCTGCAGACGGAGTGGACCGATCTCAAGGTGTATCTCACATCGGTCACGGACCACTGGTCGACTATGTCCATCGTCGGGCCCAGGGCCCGAGAGGTGATTACCAGGATATGTAAGGACATAGATTTCTCTCCGGAGGCATTCCCCTTCCTATCTTTCCGAGAGGGCACCGTGGCCGGGGTCCCGGCCCGGGTCTTTCGTATCAGCTTCAGCGGAGAGATGACCTACGAGGTAAACATATCGGCCAACTACGGCCTCCCTGTCTGGGAATCGATAATGGAGGCAGGGGAACCGTTTGGCATCACACCCTACGGCACCGAGGCCATGCACGTCCTCCGGACGGAAAAAGCCTTTATCATCGTGGGCCAGGACACCGACGGCTCCGTTACTCCCGTGGACCTGGGCATGGACTGGGTCATATCCAAACGCAAAGACTTTTTGGGCAAACGCTCCCTCTCCCGGGCCAGCATGGTGAAAGATGACCGAAAACAGCTGGTGGGGCTGCTGACCGATAGGCCCAGTGAGGTGCTGCCCGATGGCGGACAGATCGTGGAGGACCCCAAGGGCCCGAAGCCTTTGAAGATGATCGGGCACGTGACCTCTACCTACTACAGCGCCTGCCTGGGCCACTCTATAGCCCTGGCCATGGTGAAAGGGGGACGGGCCCGTATGGGTGAGAGGGTCTACGTGCCCCTGGCCAAGGGCCGGGTAGCAGCCGCCGTGATCACCGACCCCGTCTTTTACGACCCTGAAGGGGAGCGGCAAAATGTCTGACCAGGTCCGCCGGGAGTCTCCTTTAGCGGAGTTCCTCGCCGCCCCGCGGAACGTCGGTCCGGCTACAGGTGCGGGAGTCCAGATATGGGAGCGCTCCTTTCTGGGCCACATTAACCTCAGGGGCGACCTATCTGAGGAGCGGTTCCTCAAGGCAGTAGAGGGGGTCATCGGAGTTGCACTACCGTTGGAGCCCAACACCGTGGCGGAGAGTGGGGGGATATCGGCCCTGTGGCTGGGGCCCGATGAGTGGCTGCTCCTGACCCCCCCAGACCGGCAGAGGGATGTCGTTCCGGCCCTGAAGGCCGCACTCGGCGACACATTCGCCGCCGTCAACGATCTCTCGGGGGGGCAGACGGTGGT
>JACZVB010000259.1 GCA_022572865.1 Chloroflexota bacterium
AACGAGTGGGAGCTGATACAGAGAGTTCGAGGGATCGGCGAGAACCTGGCGGCTAGGGTCGGCATCTCCCATCCCACCGCCTGGCCGATAGTTTAGATAGCAAGGCCGATGGTGGTCTGGTTCTTGCTAAACCAGGGATTGGGGAATTCCAAAGGGCGTCCTGGACAACCTCGTCCCAGGTGGATATCAAGGGTGGCGCTGCCTGCTAGAACAAGGCCCCTGGCCGCTCCAGCACCTGCTTCAGCCTGCGCAGGAAGCCCGTTGCCGGGGCCCCGTCCACCACCTGGTGGTCCACCGTCAGGCTCAGGGTCGCCATCTCCCTGATGACGATCTGGTCCCCCACCACAACGGGCTTCTTGGCGACCCGCCCCATCCCCAGGATGGCGCTCTGGCCCGGGTTCAAGATAGGGGTGAAGCCGTCCACCGTGCCCAGCACCGTCAGGGTGAAGGTGCCGCCGGCCATGTCGTCCGGCAGGAGCCTGCCCTCTCGCGCCTTGGTCACCAGCTGGTCCCGCTCCCTGGCCAGCTCTTCGAGGCCCTTGTCCTGGACATCCTTGATCACTGGGACCACCAGCCCCTCGTCCAGGGCCACAGCCAGCCCGATGTTCACTTCATCGAAGAAGTGGACCTTGCCATCGACCAGAATAGTATTGAGCTGGGGATACCGCACCAGGGCCTCTGCGCACGCCTTCAGGAGAACGTCCGCTATTGAGAGGGTGACCTCGCTCTTCTTGGATAGCTCCCTCCGGCGGGCCGAGGCCTCGGTCATGTCCACATCGATGTGAAAAGACAGCTGGGCGGAGCTGGACACGCTGCGGCGCATGCTCTCCGCGATGGCTCTCCTCATGCCGGAGAACGGTATCACCTTTGAGGGCTTGGGGAGCCCTGAGGGCGCAGGCCCGGCTTCTCCCTCCTTCATCTTCTCCGCGAATGCCCGGACATCGGCCTCCACTATCCGGCCCCCCGGACGGGCCGGGGGCACCTGGGCTATGTCGATATCCAGTTGAGCCGCCAGCTTCCGGGCGCTGGGAGCGGCCCGTACTCCTTCGGGAGGAGGGGCCTGGGGGCCGGCCGATGAAACAGCCCTGGCCGTCCCCGCAGTAGCCGGAGGTGCTACCTCTGGTTTCGGGGCCTCTGGGGCCGGCTCTCCCTCTGCAAGGATGTGGGCGATGAGCTCTTCTACAGGGACGACATCACCCTCCCCAACCACCGGGTGAAAGACGCCCGATTCCGGGGCCTCCAGCTCATAGGTGATCTTCTCCGTGGTTATCTCCGCCAGGGGTTCCCCCTGCTGCACCGCTTCCCCCGGACTCTTGAACCACCTGGCCAGGGTCCCCTCGGTCATAATCATGCCCAGTTGGGGCATCTTGATAGCTGTAGCCATGATCTGCTCTCACTCGATAACTGCCTGGGCCTACTCCAGGACCGACTTGACGGCAGCCAATATCTTCTCCTTGGTGGGAGGATACAGGCGCTCAAGGGCCAGGCTGTAGGGTATCGGGGTGTGGGGCGGGGTTACCCGCTTCGGGGGTGCGTCCAGGTAATCGAAAGCCTCCTCGGCGACCAGGGCCGAGAGGTCGGAGGCCACGCTGCATCTCGGGTAGTCCTCGTCGGTTATCACCACCCGCCGGGTCTTCTTGACGGAGGAGAGCACCGTCTCCTCGTCCATGGGCGAAAGCGACAGCAGGTCTACAACCTCGGCGTCGATCCCCTCCTTCTCCAGCTCCTGGGCGGCCTGGAGGCAAAGCACCGTGGTATAGCCGATGCCTATGAGAGTGATGTCGGACCCCTCCCTCGCTATGTTCGCCTTGCCGATGGGCACGATATAAGGCTCTTCGGGTACTACATATTCCTCCGATTGCCTGAGACCGGCCCTGGTACGCCCCAGCAGGAGCTTATGCAGGAATATGATGACCGGATCATCGTCCCTGATGGCCGCCGCCATTAGCCCCTTGGCCGTGTAAGCGTCGGAGGGCACCACGCACTTCAGGCCCGGGAAGTGGGTGAAGATCGAGTACAGCGTCTCCGAGTGCTGGGCCGCAGCCCCTGCCCCTATGCCGGTGTTGGTGATGATGGTAAGGGGCAGCTTTACCTTGCCACCGAACATGTAGTGCATCTTGGCGGCATTGTTGGTGATCTGGTCGGCGCACACTCCGTAGAAACCGACGAACATAAGCTCCACCACGGGCCTCAGTCCTGTGGCCGCCGCCCCCACCGCCGCCCCTATGAACCCCGCCTCTGAGATGGGGGTATCCCTCACCCGCTCCGGCCCGAACCGGGGCCCCAGACCCTTGGTCAGCCGGAACACGCCCCCCCAGGCATCCTCGAACCCCTGGTCCTTCCGGCCCGCCGCGCCGGACACGTCCTCGCCCATCACGAAAACCGAGGGGTCCCGCTCCATTTCCTGTCGAAGCGCCTCGTTTATCGACTGTACGAAACTGATATTGCCTCTCTCCGCCTTTTGAGAGCTTGCTGTCGTCACCTCATCACCCCCAGGTATCAACTAACCAGACCGTTTAATAAGTCCTATAAAGCAGGCACTATACCGACAAGTCCCGAGTATCGGGGCGAGTCGGGGCGTTTCGGAGAGGATAGTCGAAAGGGTTATCAACCACTCTCCAGCTAGTTATAGCTGACATATACGTCGGAAAAAAGCTCCTCGGGCTCCGGCCAGGGGCTCTCGTCGGCGAACTTTACCGCATCGTCCAGGGCCACGAGAATCTCCTTGCCAATAGACTGCAACTCCTGGTCGGCAACCAGCTCCTCTTCGTCGCGTTGGACATGGTAGCGGCCGAATTTGTGGATCGACTGCGGCGTCATGCCGATGTGCCCCATGACCGGGATGCCAACATCCACGATTTTCTTTACCGTCTCGGTTATCGATCAGCCACCCTCCACTTTAACACACTCGGCCCGACCTTCCTTTAATAATCTGCCGGCATTTTCAATAGCTTGTTCCGAGCTGACCTGGTAAGTGAGAAAAGGCATGTCTGCTACCAGTAAAGCTCTTTCGACCCCGCGCCTGACGGCCTTTACGTGGTATATCATTTCATCCAAAGTGATGGGAAGCGTGCTGTCGTGGCCTGAAAACACCATAGCCCCTGAATCGCCCACCAGGACCACGTCGATTTCAACCTCTTCCAGAATCGAGGCGAATAAGAAATCATACGCAGTTAGACTGACGATTTTTTCGCCATTCCGCTTCATTTCTCTAAGTGAAGGTGCCGTTACTTTTTTCATGTTGATGCCCAGTTTTCTAGATTTAGTTTGACAATTGCTTGTACTTTGGCATACCTTAAGAATACGAGCATTTTCGTTCCCTTTCAAGGAAAAATTAAAGCGCGACCAGAGGACAAAAACCGGGTTCTGAGGAATTGCCCTGCGTGCTTTTTTTGCACGAACTCAAACAGGTTCCTACTTGCCGATTGA
>JACZVB010000260.1 GCA_022572865.1 Chloroflexota bacterium
ATTAGGGGACAATATTTGCGAAGCGGCCAATTACGGTGTTTCATTCTGAGGACCCCGATGAAATCGGGGGACGAAGAATCTACGCCGAGCACGAATTTTCCTGGCCCATGACCATCTGAATCATGCCAGTTCGTAAAGGCCCGATACCCAAGACCGGCGGTATCCTAACTTTCATAGGAGCGCCACGGGGCTCCATCGATAACCTGGGGCCCGGGATGGTGGGCGTTCTCGGCGTGCCCTTCGATGTCTCGGCCACCGATAAGCTGGGCCCCAGGACCGGGCCCCAGGCCTATCGCGAGACCTCCACCTATTTCTGGAACCACACGGACCCGGACAGCAGCCTGATAGAGATCGACTCCCGGGTGCGGGTGGATACCGAGCTGATGAAGAATATGGTAAGGGACCTGGGCGACCTTTCCGTCTCCCACGTGGACTGGAGTGTAACGGAGTCCAGGTTGAGGGATGCGGCCCGACGGATAACCCTGCAGGCTGCAATTCCCGTGGTCCTTGGAGGCGACCATCTCATAACCTATCCCCTGGTGCAGGGGTATCGGGACGCGGTGCTAGAGAGTGGCGGGGGAAATGTAGGTTACATCCAGTTCTCCGGCAGGTTGGACCTGGGGCAGCAGGACCCGCTGTGGGGCGAGGTGTGGCGGGGGGCTACGGCCCGACGGATCATAGATACCGGCGCAGTCGAGCCGGAGAACATGGTCTGGGTAGGGGTAAACGGATATGTGCCCCTGGAGGACTGGGAGCTCTCCCGCAAGCTGCCGCTCACGGTGTTCACCGCCGAGGACGTTAGAGAGAGAGGGATCGGTGAGATCGCATCCAGGGCACTGGAGGTAGCGGGGCGCGGGTGTGACGGGGTCTACGTCAGCGTGGACATCGACGTGCTGGACGGCGGCTATGTGGCGATGACCGGGGCCCCGAGGTTCGACGGCCTGAAGAACGTCGACATGTTTGCGGCGATGGACGTGCTGGCCCGAGGCCCCGTCGGCGCCATCGACCTTTGTGGCCTGAATCCCCTGGTCGAGGTCATGGGCCTTGGTAAGACGGGACAGCGGTTCGGCGTCGATATGCTCCTCAGGTTCATCGAGCCCAAGATCAGCAAGGAAGGAGCGAGTGGTGTGACCCCTCGACACGGCTCTTGACTCGGCACCCTGCTTCCGAAAGTAACATCGGTGCGGCGACCTTTCTCAACGCGCCCTACATCGGGCTCGACGAGGTGGAGCCCGGCATGGTGGTCGTCGGCGGTGCGCCCCACGATAGCACCCACACCAGCCGTTTCGGGACCAGAATGGGGCCCAGGGGCATCAGGGAAGGGTCCCTGGGCCTGGCCGCCAGGCTGGCCAACGCCTCGGAAGAAGGGTTGATCGACCTGGCCTCGGGCACGAGGCTCACACCCCCCTCGACGAGCAGACTGGTGGATGTGGGCGACTTCAACGTCTACCCTACGGACGTGATGAAGACTACAGAGGGGATTGCAGGTGGTGTGGCCGAGGTGGTGCGGCGGGGAGGCTTCTCAGTCTGTCTCGGAGGCGATCACTATATCGGATACCCATCATGCCTGGGTTACACCAGGGCCGTATCCGAGGCCAGGAAGGACATCCGCATAGGCTATATTCACATCGACGGCCACCTGGACTTTCGCGATGATACGGCCCTCTGGGGAAAGTACAACCACGGCACCAACGCCCGCCGCATTTCGGAGATAGACCTGGTCAGCCCCTCCAATATGGTCTGGATCGGGGTCCAGGGCTGGTCCGAGGAGGAGCCTATCCTGGCCATCGAGAGGCACGGAGGCCTGATTTTCACCGCTGCGGACGTTCACAGAATGGGCCCGGAGGAGGTGGCCCGACAGGCCGGCGAGAGGGCCAGCGCCGGATGCGACTATATCTATATGTCGGTGGACATAGACTTCATCGATACCGGGTTTTTCCCGGGCACGGGGTCGGTGGTGCACGACGCTATAACCCCCCAGATAATGGCCACCATCCTGCGCGGGCTGGCCCGCTACCCAATAGGGGCCATGGACCTGGTCGAGGTGTCCCCCAGGATCGACCCCACGGGCCGCTCTGTGATGATGTCCACGGAGCTGTTGCTGGCCCACCTGGCCCCGAGGATTTTCGAGGTCGGGCCGTAGGACGGCTTTGAGCAGTATATAGGCACGATTATCGAGGGCTGTGGCCATGGGGTTGCGCGATAGGCTTTGGAAGCTGAAGTGGGTGATCGAGTGGAGACGGGGTAATAAGGCGGTGGAGGAGGAACGGTGGGACGATGCGATATCGCACCTGGATGAGGCCATACTCCTGAACCCCCGCGACGCCCAGTGCTACAACCTTCGAGGGCATGCCTTCGGGGGACTCGGCAACCTGGACGAAGCAATTCGGGACTTCAAAGAGGCCCGAAACCTTGCCCCCGATGACCCGTCGGTCTGTAACAACCTAGGGACCTGTTACCTGCGCATGGGCCAGATCGATAACGCCGTCAAGCATTACAAGATGGCCCTAAAACTCGATGCCCGGGACGTGAAAGCACGTACTAACGTCGGGATAGCATACTCCAGGAAGGCTGCCCTGGCGTCTGCCAAGACCAGAGATAGATACGCTCGTCTCTCCCTTGCGGCCTTCGATGAAGCCATCGCTGAGGACCCCTCATATCCTGTGCCCTATCGGGAACGGGGGCTGTTGTATGCCATGCAGGGAAGATATCAGGATGCGATGGACGATCTTACCCAGGCCATCGAGCTGGACCCCTCATACGCCCAGGCTTACTACGACCGCGGGTCAGCATACAGAGAGCTGGGTGAGGAGCAAGAGGCAATCGCAGATTTCAGGGTGGCCCGAGACCTGGACCCCGACCTGGTCGAACCGCCGAAACAGCTTCGGTAGAATCGGATACCCATCACCGGGGCCCCGCCCCATACTCCTCCCTCAGCACTCGCTTCAGCACCTTGCCCATAGGGTTGCGGGGCAGCTCATCGACGAAGACCACCGACTCGGGCTTCTTGAAGCTGGCCATCCGCTCCCGGCAGTGCTCGATGATCTCCTCCGTCGTGGCATGGGCCCCATCCTTCAGGACCACGATGGCCTTAATCGCCTCGCCCCACTGGGAGTCCGGCACCCCGATGACCGCCGCCTCGTCGATGGCTGGGTGGGAATGGAGCGCGACCTCCACCTCCTCCGGAGAGATGTTCTCGCCCGCCCGGATGATTATGTCCTTGGCCCGGCCTGCCAGGAAGATATACCCGTCCTCATCCACGTAGCCCATGTCCCCGGTGTAGAGCCAGCCGTCCCGGATAGTCTGGGAGGTAGCGTCGTCGGCCTTCCAGTAGCCCTTCATCACTCTGGGCCCCTTGGCCACGATCTCACCCACCTCGCCGGGGGGCATCTCCGATCCGCTCTCGCCGCAAATCTT
>JACZVB010000261.1 GCA_022572865.1 Chloroflexota bacterium
CCTGGCCAGGAAGGGGAACAGGGCGCCTGTCCCTATTCGTCGGGACCCGATTTATTTTTCTCCCCCTCTCCCTTATTAAGGGAGAGGGGGACACAGGGGGTAAGGGTCGAAACTGTTATTAATCACTATCGCCCCCGGAATTTGCATTTACGCCTCGCCCGTGGAACAATTAGCCAGAGCTACTCTGGACTATAGGAGGCCCGAATGGTACCGCCTGGGGAAATATTCGGCGTAATTCCCATCTGGGTTGGAGTCTTTGCCTTTGCCGGCGTTGGGTTTGGGATAAACGGCTATCTCCTCTACATGAGGGTGTTCCGCCTCATCATGCTCGGGAAAAAGGAGAACCGGTTTGATCGACCCCTCAGAAGATCGTTGAACGCGCTGGTAGTCGCCCTGGGCCAGCGGAAGGTCCTCCAGAGATTCTCCTGGAAGGACAGGGCCGGACTGGGCCACGTATTCATCTTCTGGGGCTTCCTCAGCTTCGTTGCCAGCTACCTGCTCTTCATCTTTATCGATTCCATCGACCCAGACCTCTCATCAACCATCCTGTCCGATGGCGGGTTAAAGGTGTTCGTCTTCATCATCGATGCCCTGGGCCTGGCGATCCTCAGCGCCCTGGTCTGGGCCCTGTTTCGCAGGTGGGTAGTTCGGCCCCACCGTCTGAGCTTCGACCTGACCAGGAGCCCCGATGCCATCGTGATCGTCTCGGTGATCGCCTCGCTGATGGTATTCACCTTCCTTATCGAGGGGTTCCACGGCGGCATGGTGGCCCAGGGCAGCATCGCGGCCGATGCCCACTCCGCCTCCCCGGTGGGGACCCTGCTGGGCAAGCTCTTCGAGGGGGGAAGTTTCGACCTCCTGAACACCCTCCACGGGGCCTTCTGGTGGGGCCACCTGGCCATTATCCTGGGATTTGGCATATACATTCCCTTCTCCAAGCATATGCACATGGTCGGAGCGCCCCTGAACGCCTTCTTCCACGACCTCGATGCCATGGGCACCCTTCACCCCATCCCCGATATCGAGACGGCGGAGAGCTACGGCGCAAACAATGTCCAGGAGTTCACCTGGAAGGAGCTGCTGGACGGCTACGCCTGCGCCGTGTGCGGTCGCTGTACCGATGTCTGCCCGGCCAACCTGACCGGCAAGGTCCTGTCCCCGATGCACATCGTGGAGAACATCAAGGACCATCTGCTGGAGGTGGGACCCGGAATCATCAAGGCCAAAAAAGACGGCAACGGCAAAGATGCAGGAATCCCAGTCATCGGAAACGCGATCAGCGAGGAGGCCATCTGGGACTGTGTGACCTGCGGCGCCTGCGAGCAGGAGTGCCCCGTGGCCGTAGAGCACATCGATAGCATCGTCGATATGCGCCGCCACCTGGTCCTGGAGCAGTCCAAGATGCCCGAGACGGCCCAGACCGCCCTCAGAAGTATGGAGACCAGGGGCCATCCCTGGTCCGGCACCAAGTTCAACCGCACCGACTGGGCCGAGGGCCTGGACGTGAAGCTCATCTCTGAAAACCAGCACCCGGACGTGCTCTTCTGGGTGGGGTGCACCCCGGCCCTGGAGGAGCGGAGCCAGGGCATCGCCAAGTCCCTGGTCAAGGTGCTTAAGGCCGCGGGCGTCAACTTCTCGATTCTGGGCGAGGAGGAGACCTGCACCGGGGACCCGGCCCGCCGTTTGGGTAACGAGTATCTATTCCAGACACTGGCCCAGCAGAACATAGAGACCTTCAAAAAGCATGGCATCAGCCGCATCGTCACCGCCTGCCCTCACTGTTTCAACACCTTCAAGAACGAGTACCCGCAGTTCGGCGGCGAGTTCGACGTGGTCCACCACAACCAGTTGATAGTCGACCTGATGGCCAAGGGCAAGCTCAAAGCCAAGAAGCCCTGCAATAAGAAGGTGGCCTATCACGATTCCTGCTACCTGGGACGGCACAACGGCATCTACGAGGAGCCGAGACAGCTCCTGAAGGGCATTCCCGGCCTGGAGATCATGGAGATGGAGGGCCGGAACCGGAGCAAGGGCTTCTGCTGCGGGGCGGGGGGCGGACACATGTGGATGGAGGAGACCAAGGGCCCGAGGATTAACCACGTCCGCACCCAGCACGCCCTGGACACGGGGGCCGAGATGGTGGGCACCTCCTGCCCCTTCTGCCTCCAGATGTTCGAGGACGGCATCCGGGTCAAGGAGCAGGAGGGCAAGTTCCAGGCCCGAGACCTGGTGGAGATCCTCGCCGACTCGTTGGAGGAGTAGACCTCTCAGGGCACCCGAGATTCGGGGTTCGAGGCGGGATGGTTCACCATATCGGATTAATACCAGGCAGCCCCTGTGGATCGGAGATTACTGGACTGCAGGCAAGGTTTCAATCATGCGCATGGCACTGATTCAGCAGCCTGATGGAGATCCTCGTCTCGGCGACGTATTGGTGAATTGCTTTCAAGGGGATACCCCGTGGCCTCGTTGCCGCATAGCCGTCGCCTTTCTCAAGAGATCAGGGCTTCGGCATATTGAGGAGCCGCTCCGCCAATATGTGAGTCGCGGCGGACAACTTGAGTTCATCATCGGTGTGGATCACGCGGGAACATCCCGAGAAGGCTTAGAGTTGCTATTGTCCGCAGTCGGTGGCCAAGGGCAACTCTGGATATTCCACAATGATAATCCATCCACGTTTCACCCGAAGGTGTATCTGTTCTCGTCAGATCATCAGGCACTTCTGGTTATTGGATCGGGAAACCTAACGGAAGGTGGCCTTTACACGAACTACGAGGTCGGCGCTATCACCGAACTAGATCTCTCCCTTGAACAAGACCAGAGACTATTACGGGAAGTCAATGCATTCATGGATGGCCTGCTAGGCCAAAGTGCTCTGGTGGTTGAGCTTTCCCAAGAGTCGCTTGCAGATTTGGTGGACAAGGGGTACGTGGTCTCGGAGGAGCGAAGTCGAAATGACGCTGCAGAAGAAACTCCAGAGCCTACAAGTGAGATGGAAGAGGTGCCGGATGCTACGGCAAGTCTTTTTGCACGGGCAGTGGTAAAGGCTGCTCCCCGGCCGCAGGCTCCTCCACCTAGAGTGCAGCAACAAGGAAGGGAACAACATGAAGCTCCTCCACCCGCGATTCAGAGAGGGATGTTGCTATGGTGGAAAGAGCTCCCTCACACTGATGCCCAAAGGCAAACTGGCAATGTAACTGGGGTGCTGAGGCTCTCCTCAACTGGGTTTAGAGTCAATGGTCAGCCCATCCACAGTTCGGAGTATTTTCGTCATACTATATTCAGCGATTTTCATTGGGAGATCACTCAGGATGACCCTATCCAAGAAGCCACACACGTCCGGTTTCGTGTATTGGTATTAGGGAATGACTGGGGAGAACATCAACTGCGGGTGAGCCATCAACCAAGCCGGGTCG
>JACZVB010000009.1 GCA_022572865.1 Chloroflexota bacterium
CAAACACCCATCGGAGAGTTTCGTTGAACTGTCTTTGCACTTTAGCGTTAATATTTACCGTTCCATAATTCGAAACGCCGGCCAACTCGGCCGCTTTCTCAATGGCCTCGGTGTCGCTGCCGATAGCGTCCGCCAGGCCTACCTGTACACCCTCTATGCCGGAAAAAATCCGTCCGGTGAGCAGCTCCTCCCGGCTCAGCTTCAGCCGATCGCCCCGCTCCATGGTCACAATGCCGGCGAAAGAATTCTTCATTTCGTCGGCCATGGTTACCCAAACTCTGCGGTCGCCGCCGAACAGCTTGGCAGGACCCGTAAAGACGATGCTCTCTAGGGGAGGGCTGGGAATAAATGGGCCGGGAAAGGAAATGATCACGCCGACGTTGCCAATCAGGGAAGCTGGCCTGGTGTAGAGGTAGTTGGCCCCCATGGACATCATGAATCCGCCGCTGGCCACCAAGTCGCCCATCACAATAACCACGGGCTTTTCCTCGCGTAATTTGCGAGTTTCCAAGTACAGTCTTTCGCTGGCCGATGCACCACCGCCGGGGGAAACGATTCGAATCATCACCCCTTTGATCTCGTCGTGTCGTCGAGCGTAATCTAGGTAGGCGCTGATAGTAGAAGCGGAGCGGTCGTTGATTACCGTGAAGGGGATATCAATCACGCCTATCTTTGGCTGGTGCGGGTAAACGAAGAAGAATAACGAGTACCCAACAGCGATGCCGATGGCGGCCAACAGAACGACAGGTAAAAGAGGGCTCAGAAGCAGCCATCTCTTATATCGACGGGCCATGGGATTAGGAGTTGTCCTTTTTCAACGGCATCCTAAAAATCTGGTAAAGACTGGAGAATCCGGTCCAGGCTATCGCTTTCCTCTCCGATGACGAGCAAGACTCGCTGGTCCCGGATGCTCAGGTAGACACTACGGCCCTGGGCCTCCCACCAGCGCTCGGCATCAGCCGAGACCTTCAGCCCCCAACTCCCTTCTCCCTTCCTATCGATATAGCGGATGTATGCGCCGAAGAACTCCTGAGCATCGCCCGGGGTGTCCCAGGCTGACAGTGATACCATAATACTCTCTCCGGTGGAGCCGTTCTTCATCAGGCTGTAGGTGTCCCCACCCCACCCGAGGGCCGCCTCCGCGGCCTGGCCAAAGCTCAGGTAGTTGTTCAGATACGTCTGGAGCATAAACTCCCCCAGGACGCCGGTATCCAGGACCTCCCAGTCCTCTCCTAGAGCGCCGGCCAGATCGGGCAAGGCCACCTCTACAGGCTCATCACCAGAAGCATATCTCGCTGGGTGCATCACCTGCTCCGTGGATTGCGGCGGCTGCCGGTACACCCGGTCCACCGCCTCCCAGCCTCCAGTCCGGAATATCTGGTTTACAAAGGCCAGCCCCGTGTCATAGGGAAATCTCAGCTGCTCCTGGAGTACCCTGGGAGCACTCAAAATACCCCCCTGCCCGCCGCTCGACTGCCCCAGCGCCCGGCGCTCCTCCTGGGAGAGGCTGCTGGCATATCGGAGCATGGCCAGCGTGGCATCCCCCTCCACCAGGGCCAGCTTAGCCAGCTCCAGGTCGCCATTCTCTTCCTCCTCGGGCAGGAAGGCGTTCAGGTCGAAGCTCTGGTCCTGGAGGACGTGGGTCAGCTCGTGGGCGAAGGTCACCTTCTCGTCGGGGCCCAACTCCTCCTTATCGCTGAGGATGAACAGCTCTTTGACATCGGTATCGTAGAAACCGATGACTGCCCCGGCATACAGGTCAGAGATGACCTGGATCAGATCGATGTCTTCCTCTACGAAGTCCAGGATGAGATAAAACTCCCTGTCCAGGGCGGCCTCCTCCGGGGTGTACTCTTCTATGATGTCCTGCTGGACTCTTTCTGCCATCTCCGGGCCCGTGAGAAAGCCTATGGGCGGCTCCCCGGTCATGACCAGGCCCCGCATATCGGCTACCTGGATGGCGATCTGCAGCAGCCCGCTCCGGAGTTCCTGGATAAGCTCGTCTTCGGAATCGGTGCCGGCTCCTGGCGACGATGGGCCGGGGGTTGGGGTCGAGCCGAGTTGTGGGCCCGGGGGTGGGGCCACCTGGTCACTGTGCGTCGGTGTTGGAATCGGGATGTGGGGCTCGACCTTCTGGGGAGCGGGTGTAGGGGTAGTGACCAGCGACGGCAACTCTGTTTGGGAAGGGGCCGGAGTTGCGTCATACACCCCCGGGGCCGTCTGGTCGGGGATGGAACCTGATGTAGGCGACGGCCCTGGCGACGCCTCGGCCCCGCAGGCTGCGGCGAGAAGCAGCAGTACGGCTAAAACGATCAGGGGGACGGGCCTAGTCAACGGGCCGTTATCCTTTCTCGAGTCCAAGGCATGCATACACGGGTGAGCGAAGATATCCCGCTGATAATAAGAACGAACACGGGGATATAAGATTTGCTGGATAAACAGTCGGGTTCGTCACATAAGGGGGGTCATGACAGCCCCCGCCACCAGGGGCACGGTAATATTGTCGTCGGGTGGAAGGGACAGAAGCTCCACCAGGGCCGCAACGGCCGCGCCCGACATCACCACCCACAGGGAGATATCCAGGCCTCCGGCGATCAGCACCCATCCCACCAGGGCCGCTCCCGCCATAAAGGCCAGTGACCCCTCCACCGACTTCTTCCTTATCCTGGCGCGGCCGTATCGTTGACCCACCAACGCTGCCAGAGGATCGCCAACAGCGAGAAAAAGCAGGGCCAGGACCGCCACGTCCCTATCGAACAGCAGGAAGGCCAGCAAGGTAGCCGCCAGCAGGTAGGTGCTGCCCAGGGTCTGGGAGGACTCGGACTCCTTCAGCAGCACCGAGAACCGGCTGGTAAACCAGTCGTTCACCCGCCGGCTCCTGCGCCTGGATACCTCTAGAATAATAGAGACCCCGGTCCCCGTGGCGGCCAGAAGGATGATAATCCACTGGGGTAAAACGAGGGCGAGAAGGGGGAATAGGGAGCCCGCTACAATGTGGAAAAGCCGGCGCTCCACCCTCGCTACGCCTTTATCACGCCTGTTCTTCACCACCAAAGCAGAGCCACACCTCTTAGTAACTATCTCAAAACGACCCGCAGCAGCATTTGTCATCCTTCGACAAGTCCCGAGTATCGGGACAAGCTCAGGACGAGCGGGAAATGTAACCTCTTCCGTTCGTGGTGAGCCTGTCGAACCACCTTTTGAGATAATGTCTTAGTGTTTCAACCAGGATTGCTCTTCACCTCCGGCTTCCTGTCTGCCGGCCATGTCACCGGCCTCGGGCCTGGGGCCTATGCCCTCTGAGTCCTCTGGCTTCTCGACAGGTCCCGAGTATCGGGACAGGCCGTCTACGCCTGAGGATTGGGCCAAGTATATCCTACCCACCGTCTGTGAGTAAGAATCTGGCGAGGCCTGAGGATAGGAGGGTGCAGGAGCACGTACGCCACCGTTGCTGGCTAAGCGGATGTGGCCTTGGAGGAGAGGTAGAGGAGTGAAGGTTAGGCTGTATCGGGCACTGCTCTATTATTGTAGTCCCCTAGGGCGGCTTTCAGGGCGTCGGCGACAAGGACACCGGCGTGCGTTTTTCCCGGGGGAAGCCCGTCCACGGCGTCGCCGAGGCAGTGGCGGTCGATCATACGGACCTCCTCCAGGGACTTGCCCTTCACCAGCTCAGTGGTGACGCTGCTGACGGCGATGGAGGCGGTACACCCCAGGGTCTGGAACCTGGCATCGACGATAATACCGTCTCTGATCTTGAGATACAGGGTCATGGTGTCGCCGCAGGCGGGGTTACTCTCCCTCCCTACGGCGTCGGCATCTTCTATCACACCCACATTGCGGGGGTTGGTGAAATGGTCCATCACCTTTGTACTATATCTCGGCATGTGGCAATAGGGGAGCGCCGACTTCATCCCACGGGTTGAGCGGACCCCGACACCTCTCTCAACCTCTGAATTATGCGGGGCAGCACCTCTAACACCTTATCGATGTCCTCGCCGTCGTTTCCCTTGCCGACGGTGAGGCGAAGGCTACCCACTGCCCTCTCGGCAGAGACTCCCATAGCTATCAGAACGTGGGAGGGGTCCATGGACCCCGAGGTGCAGGCGCTGCCGCTGGAGGCCGCTATGCCCTCCATATCCAGGCCCAGCAGGACCGATTCTCCGGCCACGCCGTCGAAGCAGAAATTGGCGTTGTTGGGCAGCCGGATGGTGCGATGGCCATTGAGGTAGGCCTGGTCCACCCGGTCCAGCAGGCCATCGATGAGCTGATCCCTCAGGCTCATGCAGTGCTCATTATTGGTCCCCAGCTCCTCGACGGCGAGTCGCAAGGCCTCGGCCGCCCCCACGATGAGTGGTATATTCTCCGTGCCGGCCCTGCGGTTTTTCTCCTGGCTCCCGCCGTGCTGCTGAGGCGTGAAGGGGGTGCCGTCCCTTATGTATAGAATCCCCACCCCCTTGGGGCCGTAGAACTTATGGGCCGCCAGGGTGAGCATGTCCACTCCCAGCCTGTCCACATTAAGGTCCAGAACGCCTCCGGCC
Organism: Chloroflexota bacterium; assembly: GCA_022572865.1. Next base: position 4,539 of record JACZVB010000009.1, read on the forward strand.
TGGGCGGCATCGGTATGGACGATGATGTCCCGCCCCAGGGCCCGGGCCTTCTCTTTCACGGCCCGGGATATATCGGCGACGGGCTCGATGGTTCCTACCTCGTTGTTGGCCAGCATGATGGTGACCAAGACCGTCTTGTCGGTCACGGCCTCCGCGGCGTCCTCCGGGGTGATGAGGCCGGCGGCATCGACATCCAGGTAGGTGGTCTCGAATCCGAAGTCGTCCAGGGCCTGGCAGGAGTGAAGCACGGCGTGGTGCTCGATGGCCGAGGTGATCAGGTGGTTCCCCTCTCGTCGCATAGCGAAGGCCCCGCCCTTGATGGCGGCATTGTCGGCCTCGGAGGCCCCGCCGGTGAAAATAACCTCGCCGGGGCTGCACCCCAGGACGTCGGCCACCGTCTCCCGGGCCTCTTCCATCGCGCCCTGGCTGCTCTGAGAGAGGGTATACACCCCCGAGGGATTGCCGAAACGCTCGGTGAAATAGGGGAGCATGGCCTCGACCACCCGAGGGTCTACAGGGGTGGTAGCGGCGTGGTCCAGGTAGATGTAGTCTTTCATAATGCCGCTCCCCGGGCTATCTTAAGCCAGGGCATGGGGGTTTATCTCCGCGGTCTGCTAGCACGGTTCTCAGCGGTCGTCAGGCGATCGGAAGACCTCTCGATTGACGATCCCGACCACCAGTCCGTCCCGGACCACCAGGACGCGCTGGAGGTCCTTCTCCTCCATGTATTCCATAACCCCAGTGGCATCGGCCGACGCCTCGATTAAAGGGACGTCTTCGGCAACGGCAACCGCTTCCGTAACTGGCGCCATCAGGTCGCCGATCTGGTACCGGCGCAACGCTTCCCGCTGTAGGGACTGGCGATAGCCGGCCACCGCCGCGGTATTCAGGAAGAGTCCGACGAACACCAGCCAGATGCCGTTTCGCCAGTACCCGAAAAAGACCAGCGTCGCCCCGCCGGCGATCATGGTGTAGGCCACAATGCGACCTATAATAGTGGCTACCCTGGTGGCCTTCATGTAGTTGCCCGTTATGGCCCACAGCAGGGCCCTGAGCACCCGGCCTCCGTCCATAGGGAATCCCGGCAGCAGGTTGAAGACCGCCAGCATGATATTGATGATCGCCAGGGTCGTAGCAACAGCCTCTACCTCCTCGTTCAGAGGCCCGACGAAGTAGGCAAGAAGAGCGAAGGCGACACCTATAAGCAAACTGCTGATAGGGCCCGCCAGGGCGATCACGGCTTCCCCCCGGGGCCGCTCCGCCTCCGTAGCGATGTGGGCTATGCCACCGAAGATGAACAGGGTGATGCTCTTTACGGGAATGCCATTCCTCAGGGCCAGAAGGCTATGGGAGAGCTCGTGGAGCACCACTGAGGTGAAGAAAAGGAGGGTGGTCACCCCGGCAATGAGCCACTGTTCCAGGGGCGACCAGTGGGGATAGGTCGCCGGAAACTGATACAGGGCCATAGAGGTGAGAACCAGGCCGAAGATTATCAGCCAGGTATAGTTTATCCTGAAAGGTATGCCGAACAGATTGAACAGGGTAATGGAATGATTCATATAACCATCTTAAAGCCCTCGGAAGGGCGTAACCTCAATTATACAACGCCCGGGGCGCGGGCGTGGAGGGCCTGTATTCGTCCAGTACACCTTTAAGGGCCCCCTAGTCGACATGCCGTCGGCCCTGAGAGGTATGCTATACTCACCAGGCTGCAAACCGGGATTTCCCTAGCTCACCGAGGTTACACCTGCACCTATGAAGGCTGAGATAGTATCTATAGGCACCGAGATACTGTTGGGCCAGATCACAGACCTCAACGCCCCCTACATCGCCTCCCTCCTCCCCTCTCTGGGGATAGACCTGTACAGGATTCACCAGCTGGGAGACAACAAGGCCCGGCTGGCGGACACCTTCAGGCAGGCCTGGTCCAGGGCGGACATCATCCTGACAACAGGAGGACTGGGGCCCACCCAGGATGATGTGACCCGAGAGGCCATCTCCGAGCTGCTCGGCGAGGAGATGAAGGTCGACCCGGAGTTGGAGAAACACCTCCGGGAGTTCTTCAATGACCGCAACTACCCGATGCCCCTGAGCAACCTGAAGCAGGCCACCCTGATCCCATCTGCTCAGCCCATAGACAATCCCAGGGGCACCGCGCCCGGGTGGTGGGTGGAAAAGGACGGCCGATATGTGATCGCCATGCCAGGTCCCCCGGTGGAGATGCAGCGGATGTGGAACAAGGAGGTGTCTCCCAGGCTCAGGAAAATCGGGACGAAGGGGGTCCTCGTCTCCCGCACCCTCAAGACCTTTGGCATCAGCGAGGGGGGCGTGGACGAGATGGTGGCCTCTCTACTCTCCTCGACCAACCCCACCATCGGGGTCTACGCCAAGCACGACGGTATTCAGCTCCGGATCACCGCCAAGGCGGATGACGAGGCCAGCGCCGCCGGCCTTCTAGCGGACATGGAAAAGAAGGCCAGGGAGATGCTGGGGAACAGCATATGGGGCGAGGATGAAGACACCTTAGAAGGAAACGTAGCCCGGCTCCTGCTGCTCAAGGGATACAGCCTGGCCACCATGGAGTCCTGCAGCGGAGGATTGTTTGCCAGCTCTATTACCGATGTGCCGGGCAGCTCCAAATATTTCAAGGGGGGCACGGTCTCCTACACCAACGAGATGAAGATAGCCAGCGGCGTGGACCCGGCCATTATCTCCAGGCACGGGGCCATCAGCGCTGAGACGGCGGAAGCCATGGCTCAGGCTTGTAGGCAGAGGCAGGGGGCCGATGTGGGAGTGAGCATCACGGGGGTGGCCGGCCCGGATAAGAGCGAGGGAAAGCCACCGGGCACGGTCTATATAGGCATAGCCACTCCTGAAGGGTCAGAGTCCTTTTACCGCACCGTGCCCGGCAACAGACAGATCATCAAGCAGAGAGCGGCTACCGCCGCCCTGTACGAGCTACAGCGAACACTCCAAAACCTGGGCTAGAGGGAAGATCTATTCAGGGGCCCAGGTGTCGGACCTGGGCCTCGGGCCGTATTTGTGCACTGAGACAATCTAGGAGGAGCCATGCAAACTAAAGCTGCGGTGCTCTACGAATACAATCAGCCCCTGGTGGTGGAAGAGGTGGAGCTGGACCCGCCCAAGGCAGGGGAAGTGCTGATCAAAGTGGGGGCGGCGGGAATATGCAGAAGCGACCTCCATTTCATGAAAGGCCATGCCCGGGCCCCCCTGCCCATAGTCCTGGGGCACGAGGCCTCGGGAACCGTCAAAGAAGTGGGGGATGGGGTCACGTCGGTAAAGCCCGGCGACCGGGTGGTCCTCTCCTTCGTCTCTGCCTGTGGCCGCTGTGACAACTGCACCGACGGTCGGCCTAACATATGCGAGACGCGAGCCAAGTTCTGGACCTCCCAGTTCGACGGCACCAGCAGACTCCACAAGGGAGGACAGACGATAACACAGTTCGACCAGATGTCCTGCTTTGCCGAGTACTCGGTGGTGCCTGAATCGGCCTGCATCCCGGCCCCCGACAACCTTCCCCTGGACATAGGGGCCCTCATCGGCTGCTGCACGACAACGGGAGTGGGCGCGGTGCTGGCCAGCGCCAAGGTGGAGCCGGGCAGCACGGTGGCGGTAGTCGGGTGTGGAGGAGTGGGGTTGAACGTGATCATGGGCGCGACGCTGGTCAATGCAAGCCAGATCATCGCTGTCGACATCAACGAGGGCAAACTGGAATTCGCCATGAAGTTCGGCGCTACCCATTCGGTCAACCCGTCCAACCAGGACGCGGTGGCAAGGGTCAAAGAGATCACCGGGGGCAAGGGTGTGGACTACGCCTTCGAGGTGTTCGGGTCGGGGGAGACGGTGGAGATGACCTACAACATGGCCAAAAAGGGCGGCACGGCGGTGATCGTCGGGATTGCGCCCCTGGGGGAAACGGCCCCGATAGACGCTGTGAGCCTGGTTCGAGATGAGAAAACCCTAAAGGGCGCCTACTACGGGTCGGTGCGGATGAGGACCGACATGCCCAAGATAATGGATATGTACCTGTCGGGCCGACTGAACCTGGACGACCTGATCACCCGAAGATACTCCCTGGACCAGATCAATGAGGCCTACGCTGACCTGGAGCGGGGTGACGTGGGGCGGGGCGTCATCACCAGTTTTTAAGGTCGGTCTGAAGCCTAAAGAAAAGAGCGCCCCGAGGCCAATGGCCTCGGGGCTTCCTCTATCATGTCATTGCTACCAAAATAGCCCAATTGTCCTGAGCCTGTACTGAGCTTGTCCCGATACTCGGGATTTGTCGAAGTGTTCCATCGAAGGGAGCAAGGCCGAAGGGTAGAAGGACAGGGGGTCTAATACCGTTCATGGTTCGACACGCTCACCACGAACGGTAATTACGCTTTTCATCCTCAATGGTGCGGATGGCAAGCATCATGGCCGATTCTGAGTTCCACGGTGAAAGCGAGAGACGAGGAATCCGGGACGGGAAGAGCCACCCTTCCGCCCCAGATTCCTCGCTTCGCTCGGAATGACACAGGAATTTTGCACCCTGGCTCAATCGGCAGGCCTACCTTCAGGAGGAGTGCTCAGCCCGGCGGGTTCAGGCTGGGGCACCTCTGTTTTTGCACCGGGCAACCAGTGGAGCGCCGAAGGCAGGTACCAGTTGAACCTCCCCAGCAGCTTCATGCTGGAGGGCACCAGTATCGACCGCACGAGGGTGGCATCCAGGAGCACGGCCACCGCCAGGCCGAAGCCCATCTGCTGAAGCCCCACTAGGTCTCCCGCGGCGAAGCCGGAGAAGACGGCCACCATTATCAGGGCGGCGCCGGTTATCAGCCTCCCCGTGGACCTGATCCCGAAGGCCACCGCCTCGGTGTTGTCGCCCGTCTGGTCGTATCGCTCCCTTATGCGGCTCAGCAGGAACACGTGATAGTCCATGGACAGTCCGAAGAGGATGGTGAAGAGGAAAAGGGGTATCCAGGCCTCGACGATATCCACCTGCTGAAGGCCCAGCAGTTCGTTCCCGATACCCTTCTGGAAGACCAGGACCACCAGGCCGTAGGCCGTCCCCACAGAGAGCAGGTTCATGAATATCGCCTTCACTGGGACCACCAGGGACCTGAACACGATGGTGAGCAGCACAAAGCTGAAGCCCAGCACGACAGCGAATACTATAGGGGTGTAGTCGGCGGCCATCTGGAAGAAGTCGATATCGAAGGCCGTCAAGCCGGTTACCAGAACCTCAGCGTCTACGCCGTCGAAGGCACGGGGAACGTAGTCGTCTCGGAGCCTCTTGACGGCCTCGATCGCCTCACCGGCGTCAGGATCGCCGGCCACGGGCACGGAGAGCAGGGCCAGGTCCCCGGCAAGATTGACGTCGAGAGGAGCGGGCGGGCCGAAGGCCGAGGCCGGATCGGATGCCAGGAGGTCCCTAAGGTCATCCAGGCCTTTCTGTACCGCCTCGGAGCCGATGTTTCCGTCGATCACGACCTCCGCCGGACTCACAAGGCCAAAGGAGAACTCCTTCTCCAGAATCAGGAATCCCTGCTTGGTCTTCAGCTTATCGGGGAAGGTGCTCACCCCGGCGAACCCGGAATCCAGCTCGAGGCTGAATAACGAAATCGCCACCATGAGGCCTCCGATCACCGCCAGGAAGATGGGCGCTCGATTCATGACCCGCTTAGCCACCCAGTCCCAAAACCCTCCCCGCCTCTCTTCATCGAAACGGGTATGGGCCTTCTGGATCAAAGGAATCCGCAGGGCGTTTACCTTGTCTCCCATGAGACTCAATATGGCAGGCAATAGGGTAAGAGAGGCCAGGACGGCAAAGACCACCACCAGGACCGCGCCCACCGCGATGCTCCTGAAGATGGAGGTGGGGATTATCAGCATGCCCAGCAGGGAGATGGCCACGGCAAATCCACTGAAGAGCACGGTCCGGCTGGCCGTGGCCCCGGCCGCGGATATGGCGTCCAGCTTCTCCAGACCCTTGGCCCGCTCTTCCCGAAATCGGGACACGATGAAGAGGCTGTAATCGATTCCCACGGCGAGCCCTATCATGGTGATTATGTTGACCACGAAGAAGGACAGGGGGAACGCCTGGCCTACCAGGGCCGAAGCCCCTACGGCCGCGACAATGGCTATGATTGCGATGACCACGGGGATGAGGGCCGAGGCCAGGGTCCCGAATACCAGCACCAGGATCACCAGGGCCACGGGAAGGCCGAACGCCTCTCCCTTCAACAGGTCGCTCTCGGCTATCTCCGTGAACTCCCTGCTGATGCTGGCGTTCCCGGTGACCAGGACATCGAAGCCATCAGTCTTATCGGCCTCGTCCACTATCTCCTGCACCAGGTGGATATTGTCCTCCGCATCCTCTAACTCTCCGGCCATAACAATGGGGATGATTGTGATGCTGCCATCCATGGACACCAGAGAATCATCGTTGGTCTGAAAATAGGTCCGGCTGGTAAGTATCACATCGGGCCCCAGGGCCATGAGCTGTCCGTGGATGCCTTCCACCAGCTCCTGGAAGGCGTCGTCGCTCCTCACAGTCGCACTCTCGGACTGGACGATTATGATCTCGTTGGCCCTTCGCGGGCCTCGGAGGCGTTCCTCAAGGAGGTCGAACCCTCGCTTGGACTCGGGATTGTTGGTGAAGTTAAATTCAGTAGTGAGGGCATCTCCCAGCAGATTGGCTATCAGGACCAAACCCAGTACGAACACCAAGACCCAGGCCACGACGACCTTCCAGGGGTGCCGGCTGCTGCCCCGGGCCAGGGCCTGGGTAGATATCTTTGAAGCCATGTTATCTCCTTACTTCAGGTCAGGTCTGCTCCACTCCATTAGCCAGACCCGAGCTCCATCACTTTCGATTTTATTGAGGATTCCAAATGCGCGGTCGGAGCCTGATTCAGTCCTCTCCGGCATCGCCTTGCCAGAAAGCCCCCCCGATGAGGGCCTTGACCACGTCTGTATAGCTCGAAACGTCGACGTTTTGATCGAGGGCCTTTTCAAGGACGAGGCCGTGCCACATGCCAATCATGACCTGGACCACAGCCTGGGCCGACAGGGCCGGGTTGATCTGTCCCCGCTGCTGGGCGCCTCCGACAAGGCCCTCCAGGGCCTGCCGCATCTTCTCTCCACGTAGGCGTAGAGTTTCCTTGATGCGAGGGTTGCGCAAAGCCTCTGACCATAGCTGAACGTGTACCGGGATGGCGGTCTCAGCCTCGGTCTCTGCCAGTCGTCCGAAGGAGAGGTCCGCCAGTTCCATGAACACCCCCAGGGTGTCCAGCTTATCCGCGGCGCCTTCGAACAGCGGAAGATCCTGTTGACACTCCTGACAGCTGGCCTCGATGATCTCCTCTTTGCTACGAAAATAGCCGTAGACGGCCCCGGGGCTGAGGCCTGCCTCCCGACAGATGTCCTGCATGGTGGTCTGGTGGAAGCCCTCCCGGGCGAAGCAGGCGAATGCGGCATCCAGTATCTGTTTCCTCCGGGCCTCTACGTGCTGTTCGCTGACCTTTGGTGTCATGGCTTGTTCCTGTCCATTATTTAATAAAACGATGGTTCGTTCGTTATTATAATCACACAACAAAGGTTGTCAAGTCCTTTTAGGGCGGATTTTCCCCGGATTGCCGGGGATTGACCGGGAGTCGGGGCAGCAGCTACATTGGCCCCTAATAACGGTTTACGCACTTCCCGGGAGGGCGGGCGCCTATACAAGGAGGTTGACTGGCATGTCTGAAGCTCAGACCCAAGGGTTGTTCAAGAACGATGTGGAGTACAAGCCGGATAAGAAGGTGGTCTTGGAGCAGGTCATCCCGCCCAGGGACAGTTTCGCCCTGGAGATGACCAGGGGTCAGTTCTTGAGGGTAATCGACGTCATGGGAAAACAGGTGAGCGACCTGGTAGCCTTCAACAGGGAGAACTACAAGGAGAGGTTAGCGGCCTACTGGACCCGGACCAGAAACTACCCCAAGAAGATCCCGGGCCGGGTGACGGTGGGCGATGTTCTCTACTCATCCAGGAGCAGGCCGCTGATGACCATAACCCAGGACACCCCGGTGCCGGGGGGCATCCACGATATCTCCGCCGGGATGTGCAACAGGTTGGGCTATGAGAAGTTCGGGTGGGAGTTCCCTCAGGAGGGAGGTTGCTGGGAGCTGCTGTCCAAGGCCGTGGAGCCCTACG